>NZ_CM001466.1:3641668-3697123 GCF_000231055.2 Saccharomonospora azurea NA-128
GGCCTGCTGCCGGGCGGTGTCGCCCGACGCGCCGACGAACGTGCCCGCCCGGCCGCGGGTCTCCAGAAGGCCCGCCTCCTCCAGCTCGCGGTAGGCGCGCGCGATGGTGTTGGGAGCGATGCCGAGTTCGGCGGCCAGCGCCCGCACGGTGGGCAGCTTGGTGCCGACCGCGAGGTCGCCCTCGCGGATCCGGCGGGCGATCTCCACCTTGACCTGCTCGTACGGCGGGGTCTTCGACGTGGGGTCCACGCGGACGATCACGTCGCCCTCACCGGTCCAGCGCGGCGGCGATGAGTTCGGTGAGGTCCTCCGTGCCCGGCGGCAGCTGGTGCACGGGCCACCACCGCAGGTCGTCGGACTCGTCGCTCGCCACCGGCTGGGCTCCCTCGGGGGCCCTCGCCACGAAGCGCACGTCGAAGTGCCGGGTGGGCACGCCGAGCGAACACGTCACCGGGTGCACGTCGAGGTGCACGGGTTCGGGGTCGAGCGAGAGCCCGGTGATGCCCGACTCCTCCGTCGCCTCCCGCAGCGCGGCGTCCGCGAGGGAGGTGTCCTCGGGTTCGCAGTGCCCGCCGAGTTGCAGCCAGCGCCCCACGCGGGGATGCAGGGTGAGCAGGATGTGCCGACCGGAGGCGTCGAGCAACACGGTGGACGCGGTGAGGTGTCCCGCGGCGCAGGACCGCTCGCACGCGTCCTCGCGGGCGGCGAGGAACCCGAGGTAGCCGTGCCGGAGCGATTCCTGCGCGGCGTCGGCGGGCTTCCAGGCCTCCAGCGTCGCGGTCGCGTCGGCGTGCAGCGCGCTCACCATTCGATCAGTCCTTCGTCGAGGTCACGGGGTTGGCGAGGGGACAACGGGGTGGCCGGGTGCCCGATCGCCACCGCGCCGAGCGGGTACCAGTCGTCGTCCAGTCCGAGGGTGCGGCGCACCACGTCGGCGGCGAAGATCGTCGAGCCGATCCAGCACGAGCCCAGTCCCTCGGCGGCCAGCGCCACCAGCAGTGCCTGTACGGCCGCGCCACCGGCGACCGTGAACATCGTGTGCTCGCAGTCGTTGCGTCGGGCGTCGCGGTAGGTGTGCGCACCGTCCGGCACCAGGAACGGCACGACGACCTCGGGAGCCGTGTAGAGCAGCTCGCCGCGGCGTACGCGGCGGGCGATCTGCTCGGGCGTGAACCCGTCGCCGGCGAGGTCGGCGCGCCACGCCTCACGCATGGCGTCGAGCAGTTTCTCGCGTTCGGCGCGGGTGCGCAGCCAACCGAACCGCACCGGTCGCGTGTGGTGGGGCGCGGGGGCGGTGAGCGCGGCGCCGACGGCGCGCCGGACGGCGTCGGGATCGACCGGGTCGGTGGTGAAATCACGCACCGACCGCCGGGTGAGCACGGCCTCCCTGCGGCCCTGGGCGATCGCCTCGCGCGTGCCCAGGCGGAACAGGTCCTCGTCGGCAGGGCGCACGAGGTCGCGGGCCGTGGCGGCTCCCGGCACGTCGTCGCCGATGGTCAGCCCGCGCACCACGGCCACGGGCACGGCCCGGAGCTTGCCCTTCACCAGGTCGGCGGCGGCGGCGACCTCGTCGGCCACGGCGATCTCGGTGACGGCGAGCTCGTTGCCCTGCGCGTCCTTCTCGCCAGCGTACGACCGCAGCACCCGCAGGCCCGACGACCCGATGGCGGCGTCGGTCTGCCCGATCCGCCAGGCGCGGCCCATCGTGTCGGTGACGACCACGGCGACCTCGACGCCGAGCCGTTCCCGCAGACCGTTGCGCAGGGCCAGCGCCGAGGCGTCGGGGTCGTGGGGCAGGAGCGCGACCTCGCCCGCGTCGACGTTGGAGGCGTCGACACCGGAGGCCGCCTGCACGATGCCGAGGTGGTTCTCGGTGATGGCGGTGCGGCCGATGCGGGCGAGCACGCGCACGGCTTCCCGCTCCACGAGCTCGCGCCGTGCGGCGTCCCGCTGCTCGGGGTCGTCGGGGACCCGCACGAGCATGCCCTCGGTCTTCGACACGACCTTGCTGGTGACCACCACGACGTCGCCGGAACGCAGCCACGGCGCCTGCGCCGCGATGGCTCCGGTCAGGTCGTCGCCGGGGCGGAACTCGGGGAGCCCCTCCACCGGCAGGATCTCGATCCGCTGCGCGGCGTGCTCAGTCACTGTCCACTCCGGCCAGGTCGAGCGCGGCCCGCACCATGTCGGCCGTCGCGTCCACATCGGACATCAGCAGCGGCACCGCCCGCACGGCCACGCCCGGCACGTCCACCGACTCGCCCTTGTGGACCAGCCAGCCGTCGAGCAGCCCCTCCTCGGACGTCTGCCGGGAGCCGTAGTGCCTGCCGACGCCCTCGGCCGACGTCTCGACGCCGATGGCCGACAGGCACGCGTCGGCCATGCCCCGCACCGGTTTCCCGCCGATGATCGGGGAGAGGCCCACGACACCGGCCTCGGTGCGGCGCAGCGCCTCGCGGACGCCCGGCACCGACAGCACCGTGCCGATCGACACCACCGGGTTGGACGGGGCGAGCAGGACGGCGTCCGCCTCCTCGATCGCGCTCAGCACGCCCGGCGCCGGTTCCGCCTCCTCCGCGCCCACGGGCACGATGGCGTGGGCGGGCAACTTCGCCTGGTAGCGCACCCACCATTCCTGGAAGTGCAGTGCCATCTGCTGTCCCTCGTCCTCCGGGTCGTCCACGACGACGTGGGTCTCCACCCGGTCGTCGGTCATGGGCAGCAGGCTGATGCCGGGCCGCCAGCGATCGCACAGCGCTTCGGTGACGGCCGACAGCGGGTAGCCCGCGCGCAGCATGCGGGTGCGCACGAGGTGGGTCGCGATGTCCTTGTCGCCGAGCGAGAACCACGTTGGTTCGGCGCCGTAGGCCTCCAGCTCGGACTTCACGGTCCACGTCTCGTCGGCGTGCCCCCAGCCTCGTTCCGGGTCGACACCGCCACCCAGCGTGTACATGCACGTGTCGAGGTCGGGGCAGATGCGGAGTCCGTGCATCCACACGTCGTCGCCGGTGTTGACGAGCGCGGTGACCCGGTGGGGCGAGTCCGCCTCGCCGACCGGTGGCAGGCCGAGGGCGGCCTTGACGCCGAGCAGGAACCGAGCTCCGCCCACTCCGCCGACGACGACGACAACCTTCACTGTGCTGGCCTCTTCCGAGATCTGTGTTGTTCCTTCGACGCCCGATCCTCGCACGGAGCCTGTCGCGGCCACGGCGGTGTTCCACGACTCGAATCCACCGGTCCGCACGATCACCGGGCACGATCGTGTGCGAACTCACAGTGGTCGCCACGGGGGCCGCCGGCGAGCCCGTGCGTCGCGCGCGTACTTCCGAGTTCGTCGATCTCGGTCACAATGGAGTTGCCACCAGCGAACACCCACGGCACACGCCGATCGCGCACGGGTGTTCACTCTGTAACACGGCGACGTCCCCGCGAGGGCGTCGGCATAGGATGCGCAAGCGGAACAGCGGACAGTCCGGCGAGAAGGCCAGACCGAAAGACAAGCAGGAGAACGCAGTGACCTACGTGATCGCCGAGCCCTGCGTCGACGTGCTCGACAAGGCATGCATCGACGAGTGCCCCGTCGACTGCATCTACGAAGGCGAACGGATGCTCTACATCCACCCCGACGAGTGCGTCGACTGCGGGGCTTGCGAGCCGGTCTGCCCGGTGGAGGCCATCTACTACGAGGACGACGTCCCGGACGAGTGGGCCGCCTACACCAAGGCCAACGTCGACTTCTTCGACGAGCTCGGCTCGCCGGGTGGGGCGGCGAAGGTCGGCAAGACCTCGCACGACCCGCAGTGGATCAAGGACCTGCCCCCGCAGGGCGAATGAAGTCCCCGGCGCTTCCCGACTTCCCCTGGGACTCGCTGACCGGACAGGCCGCGGTGGCGCGGTCGCACCCGGAGGGGATCGTCGATCTCTCGGTGGGCACGCCGGTGGACGCGGTGCCGGAGAGCATCCGGGCCGCGCTGGCGTCGGTCTCGGACATTCCGGGCTACCCGACGACGCACGGCACCGCCGCGCTGCGGGAGGCGGCGGTGGGGGCGCTGCGTCGCAGGCACGGTGTGACGGGGATCGAGCCGGACGCCGTGCTGCCCACGATCGGTTCGAAGGAGCTGGTCGCCTGGCTGCCCACACTCCTGGGCGTGGGCGCGGGCGACACGGTCGTGATTCCCGAGCTGGCGTATCCGACGTACGAGGTGGGAGCCCTGCTCTCCGGTGCCACGGTGGCGCGGTCGGACGGGTTGACGGCGCTCGGGCCCGCGCGCCCGAAGATGCTGTGGCTGAACTCGCCGTCGAACCCCACGGGCAAGGTTCTCGGCCTCGCCCACCTGCGCAAGGTCGTGGACTGGGCACGGGAACGCGGCACCGTGGTGGTCTCCGACGAGTGCTATCTCGCGCTCGGGTGGGACGAGGAGCCCGTGTCGATCCTCCACCCGGACGTGCACGGCGGCAGCGTCGACGGCCTGCTGGCGGTGCACTCGCTCTCGAAGTCGGCGAACCTCGCCGGCTACCGCGCCGGCTTCGTCACCGGGGATCCCGCGCTGGTGCGTGACCTGCTGGCCGTGCGCAAACACGCGGGGATGATCGTGCCGAGGCCCGTGCAGGAGGCCATGACGGTCGCGCTGTCGGACGACGACGTGCTGCACGAGCAACGGGCCCGCTACGCCGCGCGCCGCGACGTCCTGCGGCCCGCGCTGGAACGGGCGGGCTTCCGCGTCGACCACTCGGAGGCGGGGCTGTACCTGTGGGCGACGCGCGGCGAGCCCGCGCTCGACACGGTGGAATGGCTGGCGCAGCGGGGCATCCTCGTGGCGCCCGGCACGTTCTACGGGCCCAAGGGCGCCGAGCACGTGCGCGTGGGCCTGACCGCGACCGACGAGCGCATCGACGCCGCAGCCGCGCGGCTGGCGGAGTAGCGAGCCCTGCCGTCGGCGTGTCCGCGTGTCTCGTACGCGTGTCCGCGCCCGGCGACCGCGTGTCCGCGCTTCGCGTACGCGTGGAGGTGAGTTCGCGCCGCTCCGGCTGGACGGACTGCCGTCTCGCCGAGCCGCCGGGGCCAGGCGTTGTCGTGAGACCGGGCCGGAGACGTACCGACCGGCCCGGTCCACGCGTCGTTGCCTCCGTTGCCGTCAGTCGTTGGCGTGCAGGGCGGCGTTGAGTTCCACGCCCGCCCCGGTGCGTTCCACGACCTCCACCTCGCCGGTCGTGGAGTTGCGGCGGAACAGGGCGCCGGAGACGCCGGACAGTTCGCGGGCCTTCACGGTGCGGCCCTGGAACGTCACCTTCGTCCCGGCCGTGACGTACAGGCCCGCCTCGACCACGGAGTCGTCGCCGAGGGAGATGCCCACGCCGCCGTTGGCGCCGATGAGGCAGCGCTCGCCCAGCGAGATGACCTCCTTGCCGCCGCCCGACAGCGTGCCCATGATCGACGCGCCGCCGCCGACGTCGGTGCCGTCGCCGACCACGACACCCGCCGAGATGCGGCCCTCGATCATGGAGGCGCCGAGCGTGCCCGCGTTGAAGTTCACGAAGCCCTCGTGCATCACGGTGGTGCCGCTGGCCAGGTGGGCGCCGAGCCGCACGCGGTCGGCGTCACCGATCCGCACGCCGCTGGGCGTGACGTAGTCGACCATGCGGGGGAACTTGTCCACGCTGTAGACGGTCACCGGGCCGCGGGCCCGCAGGCGAAGGCGGGTGGCTTCGAAGCCCTCCACCGGGCACGGGCCGTGATTGGTCCACACCACGTTGGACAGGTGGCCGAAGACGCCGTCGAGGTTCTGGCCGTGCGGTCGCACCAGCCGGTGGGACAGCAGGTGCAGCCGCAGGTACACGTCGTGCGCGTCGGTGGGGGCCGCCGCCAGCGAGGCGATCGTGGTCCGCACGGCCACGACCTCCACCCCGCGCGCCTCGTCGGCGCCGAGTACGGCGGTGGCGGACGCGCCGAGGGTGTCGGCGGCTTCCTCCTTCGAGAGGCGCTCGGTGCCGCTGACGGCGGACGCGCTCACGTCGACGAGCTTCGGCTGCGGGAACCAGGTGTCGAGCACGGTGCCGTCGGTCGTGACGGTCGCCAGGCCGACACCGGTCGCGCCGGTCGTTTCGGGATTCGGGGTAGCTGTGCTCACGCTGGCTACGGTAACCCGCGCCGTGCCTGGTCAGCCGGTCACGTCGGGCAGGGCCGACAGCTCCCTCTCGACGTCCGAGAGCGCGGTCGCCATGTCGGTGAGCGTGCCGGCACAGACGTCGTGGTCGCCGCTACCAGCGCAGTCGTTGCTCCGGTAGGCACGCAGCGTGGAGTCGAGCCGGTCGGCGGCGTCCTTCAGACGGGGCTGGCCGGCCGCGTACTTGCGGGCGGTGCCGGGAACGTTCGACAGCTGGGTGACGAATTTCTCGCACGACGGCGAGCGCACCTCGGTGGGCGCGCGGTAGCAGTCGTCGGCCTGCAACAGGTGCACCTTGGTCACGAGGGCGCCGGGCCCCGGGTCCGGCGAGCCCTTCGGGGCCGGACCGGCTTCGCGGGAGCAGCCGGTCAGTGCGAGCACTGCGATGGTGAGCAGAACGACACAGGCACGGGTACGCACGGCTCCACGGTACGCAGCGCGGGTTACGGTGCCAGCATGGCCTCGCTCGATCTGCGTTCCGACCCCGTCGACCTCACCGCGGCCCTCGTCGACATCCCGAGCGTCTCCGGCGACGAGGCGATCATCGCCGATGCGGTGGAGTCCGCCCTGCGCGAGCAGGCGCCCCACCTGGAGGTGGTGCGCAACGGGAACGCGGTGCTGGCGCGGACGAACCTGGGCAGGCCGGAGCGGATCGTGTTCGCCGGGCACCTCGACACCGTGCCGGTCAACGACAACCTGCCCGGCCACCGCACCTCCTCGGGCGAGGACGAGGTGCTGCACGGGCTCGGCACCGTCGACATGAAGGGCGGCGACGCGGTGTTCCTGCACCTCGCGGCCACTCTGGCGGAGCCGCGGCACGACGTCACCTTCGTGTTCTACGACTGCGAGGAGGTCGAGGCGGACCGCAACGGCCTCGGCCGGATCGAGCGGGAGCTGCCCGAGTGGCTGCGGGGCGACCTCGCCGTGGTGGGCGAGCCGTCCAACGCGGTGGTCGAGGCCGGGTGCCAGGGCACGTTGCGTGCGGAGATCCGGCTCGACGGCGTGCGCGCGCACACCGCGCGCGCGTGGATGGGCACCAACGCCATCCACGCGCTCGCCGACCCGCTGCGGCGGCTCGCGGAGTACGAGGCCCGGACCGTCGAGATCGACGGCCTCACCTATCGGGAGGGGCTCCAGGCGGTGCGGGTGTCCGGAGGCGTGGCGGGCAACGTCGTGCCGGACGAGGCGGTGCTCGCCGTCAACCACCGCTTCGCCCCCGACGTCTCGGTCGAGCAGGCCGAGGAACACGTGCGCACGGTGTTCGACGGCTACGACATCACGGTGGTCGACCGCTCTCCCGGCGCGCTGCCCGGCCTGTCGGCTCCGGCCACCGCCGAGCTCGTGCGGGCGGCGGGCGGAGAGGTGGCCGCCAAACTCGGGTGGACCGACGTCGCCCGGTTCGCCGCGCTCGGCATGCCCGCCGTGAACTTCGGCCCCGGCGACCCCACGCTGGCCCACACCCGGCAGGAGCACGTCCGGACCCGCGACATCCGCAGGGTGACCGAGGTTCTCCGTACGTTGCTGGCCGGATGACTCTACGCTGATCGTTGTGACCGAGGTGACGCGCAACATCGACAACGGCGACGAACGACCGTCGGAACGGCGTCAGGGACCTGTCGTCCTGCGCCGGGGCAGGCAGTCCGACGACACGACCACGGATCAGCGGCTGCTCGACTCCCGTGGCCCCAGCGACTGGGTGCACACGGACCCGTGGCGGGTGCTGCGGATCCAGGCCGAGTTCGTCGAGGGCTTCGGCGCGCTGGCGGAGGTGCCGCGTGCGGTGACGGTGTTCGGTTCCGCCCGCACGCCCCGCGACCACCCGGAGTACCAGCTGGGCAGGCAGATCGGCGCCGCGCTGGCGGGCGCCGGGTTCGCCGCCATCACGGGCGGTGGCCCGGGTGCGATGGAGGCCGTGAACCGGGGTGCGTCCGAGGCGGGCGGCCTGTCGGTCGGGCTCGGGATCGAGCTGCCGTTCGAGCAGGGCCTCAACCCGTGGGTCGATCTCGGCGTGAACTTCCGCTACTTCTTCGCGCGCAAGACGATGTTCGTCAAGTACTCGCAGGCGTTCATCTGCCTGCCGGGCGGGTTCGGCACGCTCGACGAACTGTTCGAAGCGCTCACGCTGGTGCAGACGAAGAAGGTCACCAAGTTCCCGGTGGTGTTGTTCGGCACGTCGTACTGGGGCGGACTGTACGACTGGGTGCGCGACACCGTGCTCGCCGAGGGCAAGATCAACGAACGTGACATGACGTTGCTGCACGTGACGGACGACATCGACGACGCCGTCGGCGTGGTGCAGGAGGCCTACAAGGCATGGGAGGACACGCACTAGTGCAGCGCATCTGCGTTTTCTGCGGATCGTCGTCGGGGAAGGACCCGCGCTACGCGGCCGCGGCCGCCGAGGTGGGCACACTGCTCGCCGAGCGTGGGATCGGGATCGTCTACGGCGGCGGCCAGGTGGGTCTCATGGGCGTCGTCGCCGACGCGGCGATGCGGGCGGGCGGCGAGGTCGTCGGGGTCATCCCGAAGCACCTCATGCGCGCCGAGCTCGCCCACCACGACCTCACGCAGCTCCACGTGGTGGCCGACATGCACGAGCGCAAGGCCACGATGGCGCGGCTGTCGGACGGGTTCGTGGCTCTGCCCGGCGGGGCGGGCACGATGGAGGAGCTGTTCGAGGTGTGGACGTGGGCGCAGCTCGGCATCCACGCCAAGCCCGTCGGCCTGCTGGACGTCCGCGGCTACTACTCGAAGATGGCGGAGTTCCTCGACCACATGGTGGCCGAAGGTTTTCTGGGCGAGCCGAGCCGCGACCTCGTCACCGTCACCGACGATCCGGAAGCGCTGCTCGACGCGTTCGCCCGGCACACCTATACGCCCGTCGACAAGTGGGCGGGCTGACACCCAGGGGTGTCGGCCCGCGTGTGGTCAGGCCGCGTCGGCCTGGTCCTCGGCGGGACGCCGGTGGTAGCGGTCCACGTACTCGAGCCCGGACAGCTCCATGATCGAGTACATGATCTCGTCGGTCACCGCGCGCCGGATCGCGGGCGAGGAGCCGAGGCCCTCGTACCGGGAGAAGTCGAGCGGCTCGCCGAAGCGCACGCGGACCTTCGCGAACCGGGGGATCTTCTTGCCCACCGGCAGCAGCTGCTCCGTGCCGCTCAGCGCCACCGGGACGACGGTGGCGCCCGTCTCGAGGGCCAGGCTGCCGACACCGGTGTGCCCGCGGTGCAGCCGGCCGTCCAGCGAACGCGTGCCCTCGGGGTAGATCGCGAACGTCTCACCGGACTCCAGCACCCGGCGCGCCGCGCCGAGGGCGGCGAGTCCGGCCATCGCGTTGCCCCGCTCGACGGGCACGTACCCGAGCGCGGACAGGAACGCGGCCAGCGAACGGCCCTTGAGGCCCCGGCCGGAGAAGTACTCCGCCTTGCCGAGGAAACGCACCGGTCGCGGCGACACCAGCGCGAGCACGGCCGTGTCGATCGCCGAGCGGTGGTTGGGGGCGAACAGCACCGGTCCGGACGTCGGAACGTTCTCCACGCCCTCGACCTGGGGGCGGTAGACGAGCCGGGCCAGCGGTGCGAGAGCACCACGGATCAGCAGTTGCAGCACGGTCCCTCCCGTTGGTGATCGCCAACCAGGATCGCACGGCCGGAAGCGTCGCCCGAGGGGTGGCTGGCGAAGCACACGAGCGTTCCGCGCGTGTGTCACGATCGTGATGTGACCACTGCCCTGATCTACCTCCTCGTGATGCTGCTGGTGGCGGCCGTGGTGTTCCTGGTGGCGTCGCTCGTCTTCGGCCGGGGCGAGGAGCTGGCTCCGCTCGAACCCGGGAGCTCACCCACGCGGCTGCCCGCCGACGACCTGACGAGCGCGGACGTGGCCGACGTGAAGTTCCAGGTCGTGGTCCGGGGCTACAAGATGTCGGAGGTCGACTGGGTGATGTCCCGGCTCGGCACCGAGCTGGACCTGCTGAGGGCGCGGGTCGCGGAGCTGGAGCGCGAAAGGGCCGGCGGTGAGGCGCGTCGTGAGTGACCTCGCCGTGTCGGTCGACGTCGCCGCGCCCGCGGGCACGACGTGGCTCGCGCTCACCGACTGGGAGCGGCAGCGCGAGTGGATTCCCGGCACCACGGTGCGGGTCGTGTCGGGCAACGGGCGCAGCGTCGGCTCGCGGCTCGAAGCGTTCACCGGGAAGGGCGTGTTCGGTGTCAGGGACACGATGGAGATCACCAGCTGGGAGCCGCCCGTGCGGTGCACCGTCCGGCACCTGGGCAAGGTCGTGAAGGGCACCGGTACCTTCCACGTCCAGGCCAAGGGCGCGACGCGGTGCGTGTTCGTGTGGGCCGAGGAGTTCACCGCGCCGTTCGGGCCGGTGGGGAAGCTGGGCTGGGTGCTGATGAAGCCGGCGTTCGTGATGGCGCTGCGGCGGTCGATGCGGACGTTCGCGGAGTTCGCGGAGAGCTACGAGGTGGGTGGATGAGCCCGGAGCTGGTGGGTGCCGACGGCATCACCCGCTGCGCGTGGGGCAACACCGCCGCCGACTACGCGGCCTACCACGACGACGAGTGGGGCGTGCCGCTGCGGGGCGACGCGGAGCTGTTCGAACGGCTGTCGCTGGAGGCGTTCCAGTCGGGGCTGTCGTGGTTGACGATCCTGAGGAAGCGGGAGGCCTTCCGCCGCGCCTTCGCCGGGTTCGATCCCGACCGGGTCGCGGCGTTCTCCGACGACGACGTCGAGCGACTGCTGTCCGACGCGGCCATCGTGCGCAACAGGGCGAAGATCCTCGCCACGATCACGAACGCCCGGGCCGTCGCCACGCTCGACACCCCGCTCGGCGAGCTGCTGTGGTCGTTCGCTCCCGGCGGCACGCGGCCGAGGCCGGCCACCATGGCCGACGTGCCCGCCACCACGCCGGAGTCGGTGGCGATGGCCAAGGCGCTGAAGAAGCGCGGCTTCGCCTTCGTCGGGCCGACCACCTGCTACGCCCTGATGCAGGCGACCGGCATGGTGGACGACCACGTGGTGGGCTGTTTCCGCGCGGCCTGACCCGCGCGGACCCAGCCGCCACCCTGCCGGACGACCTACTTTCCGGTGAACTGCGGGCGGCGTTTCTCCACGAACGCCTCCACCGCCTCGCGGTGGTCCGCGGTGCCGCCCAGCTCGGTCTGCGCCGCCGCCTCGGCGGCCAGTGCCTCGGCCAGCGAACACTCCGCGGCGCGGGCCACCGTGCTCTTGATCTTCGCGTAGGCCCTGGTCGGGCCGGCGGCGAGCCGCGTGGCGACGGCGTGGGACCGGGCTGCCAGTTCGTCGTCCGGCACTACTTCGCCGACCAGCCCGAGCCGCAGCGCCTCTTCGCTGTCGACCTTGCGACCGAGCATCATCAGTTCGACCGCCCGACCCGCTCCGACGAGGCGCTGCAGGGTCCACGACGCGCCCGAGTCCGGCCCCAGCCCCACGCCCGCGAACGCCATCGCGAAGGTCGCGGAGCTGCTCGCGATCCGCAGGTCACACGCGTAGGCCAAGGCCGCCCCCGCGCCCGCCGCCGAACCGTTGACCGCCGCGATCACGGGTTTCGGCAGATCCACGAGCGCGGTCACGATCGGGTTGTAGTGCTCGGCCACCGTCGCCAGCGGGTTCTCGGTCCCCGACCTCAGCGTCGCGACGTGCTCCTTCAGGTCCTGCCCCGCGCAGAACGCCTTGCCCGCACCGGTGAGCACGACCGCCCGCACGCTGTCGTCCTCCGCCGCCTCCCGCAAGGCTGTGAGCAGGCGTTCCTTCAGCTCGACGGTCAGGGAGTTGTACGCCTTCGGCCGGTTGAACGTGAGCGTGCGTACCCCGTCGGCGTCGGTCGTCAGCAAGACCTCGGACTCGCCTCCGGCGCCGTCCTGAGCGCCGTTCGCGGCGGCGTTTCCGAGGGTCTCCGTGCTCTCGTGTGCGGTCACCGTGTCCTCCGTTGTCGTCCTCGATGGGCGAGTCTGACAGGCCTGCGGCGCGCATACCAGCAACGATCCGGCGCCGCTAAGATCGGTCCACGTTCGCGGCCGACTCCTTATGAGGGACAATGGTCACGACCCGGTTGCTTTGACGAGCGCGAACCGGGCGCGCTGGTTCAGACGGAGGGAGCACGCTATGGCGGCCATGAAGCCCCGGACCGGAGATGGTCCCCTCGAAGTGACCAAGGAGGGGCGGGGCCTCGTGATGCGCGTACCGCTGGAGGGCGGTGGGCGTCTCGTCGTCGAACTGACGGCTGAGGAGGCCAAGGACCTCGGTGCAGCCCTTCAAGAGGCGACCAGCTGAGTTTCCCTTGCCCGGTCCAGCCGAGCCCTGGTCGGCTCGGCGTGATTCGTAGTGCCTGGAGATCGCATGGCGCGTTCGCCGCTTCCGTCAGTCCCTTCGCGGTTGATCGACGTGGAGGTGGCCGACCGCGCGAAGCGTAAAGCCCCCGAGGCGTTGGTCGTCACGGAGGGTGCGGTGCCCGACGAGGTGCCCGTCGAACTCGCCTTCACGGGCAAGCAGGGCGACGTCCAGCTGCTTCCCGGTGCCGACGGACCCCGTTGGGTCGTCGGTGTGGGCAAGGGCGATCGACGGCACTTTCGGGCGGCGGGCGCGGCGTTCGTGCGGGCCGCGCACACCTATGCCGACGTGGAAGCCGACTCGGGTGGTCGGCCACCGCTGACCGTGCAGGTCCGCCTGCCCGAGTCGGCTCACGCCGGTGACCACGCGGCGTTCGCGACCGGCGCCGTTCTCGGTGGTTACCGCTACCGCATGACCGAGTCCGATGAACCGATCCGGGTGCGCACGCTGCGCCTGCTCGTGCCCGACGGCGCCGCGGTCGACGAGTACGCGTCCGAGGTAGAGAAGGCCTGCGAGCTCGCCAGTGCCACGGCCCTCGCCCGCGACGTGGCCAACACGCCGTCCAACGTGAAGTCGCCCGACTGGCTCGCGAGGACCGCGGAACGCGTCGCGGACGTCCCTGGGCTCTCCGTCACCGTGCGCGACGAGACCTGGCTGGAGAAGCGCCGGTTCGGGGGCATCCTGGCCGTCGGAGGCGGCTCGGCGAACCCTCCGAGGCTCGTCGAGCTGTCGTACCGGCCGCGCGGCGCGACCGCGCACGTGCTGCTCGTCGGCAAGGGCATCACGTTCGACACCGGCGGGTTGTCGCTGAAGCCGGCGGCGGGCATGCACCTCATGCGCACCGACATGTCCGGTGGCGGTGCCGTCATCGCCGCGATGCGCTCGATCGCCGCGTTGAAGCCCGGCGTGCGGGTCACCGGCCTCGTACCCGCGGCGGAGAACCACGTCTCCGGCTCGTCGTACCGGCCGGGCGACGTGGTCCGGCACTACGGCGGTCGCACCACGCAGGTCGAGAACACCGACGCCGAGGGCCGCATGGTGCTGGCCGACGCGCTCGCGTACGGGATCGAGACCCACCGGCCCGACGTGGTGATCGACGTCGCCACGCTCACCGGCGCCATGAAGGTGGCGCTGGGCCTGCGCACCGGCGGGTTGTTCGCCACCGAGGACACGCTCGCCGAACGACTCCGGGCGGCGGGTGACGAGGTCGGCGAGCAGTGGTGGCGCATGCCGCTGTCCGAGGAACACGCCGAGGCCGTCCGTGCCGACATCGCCGACGTCCGCCAGTGCCCGCCCGGCCCGGGCGGCATCACGGCGGCGTTGTTCCTGCGCGAGTTCACCGACGGTCTGCCGTGGGCGCACCTCGACATCGCGGGTCCCGCGCGGGCCGAGGGTGCCTACGACGAGGTGGTGGCCGGAGGCACCGGTTTCGGCGCGCGCACGCTCGTGGAGTTCGTGACGTCCTACGGGCGCTGAGCGCGGCGGCGGACGAACTCCTGGAAGCGCGCCACGGCGGGCGGCAGTGGGCGGCCCGAGGGCCACGCCAACCCGATCTCCCGGGTCACCCGCGGAGCGAGCGGTATCTCGACGACGCCCGACGGCGGATGCGGTTCGAACGCCGGGAGCAGGGCGACGCCGAGTCCCGCGGCGACGAGTCCCCGCACGGTGTCCGACTCCTGGCCCTCGAACGCCACCGTCGGGGTGAATCCGGCGGCGGCGCAGAGCTCGTCGGTGATCTGGCGCAGGCCGTAGCCGTGTTCGAGCATCACGAACACCTCGTCGGACAGGTCGCTCATCCGGACGCCCTGCCGGCGAGAGAGCGGGTGGTCGTCCGGTACGGCCACGAACAACTCCTGCTCGGTGAGCACCACCCATTCCAGCACCGCCTCCGTGGGCGGGGGAGCGACCAGGGCCAGGTCGAGGTCCCCCGAGACGAGGCGCTCGACGATGTCCTGCCGGGAGCCCTGGACGAGGCTGAACCGGGTGCGCGGGTGGTCGGCCCGGAAGTCGCGCAGCAGGCCGGGCACGAGCGACCGGCCGAGCAGGTGCAGGAAACCCAGCACGACGTGCCCGGACTCCGGGTCGATCTCCTCCCGGACCCGGCGCACACCGTGTTCGAGAGCGTCGAGGGCACGCTCGGCCGCGTCCGCGAGCAGGTGTCCGGCGCGGGTCAGGCGGATGCCTCGCCCGTCGGGAACGGTCAGCGGGGTGCCGGCGGTGGCGCTGAGGGCCGCGAGCCGGCGGCTGGCGGTCGGTTGGGGGATCCCGAGCTCGGCCGCCGCCTTCGTGAGGTTGCCGGTGCGCCGGAGCGCGCGCAGGAGTGTGGCCGCCGGCGCCAGCTCCTGGGTGAGTCGGCCGTCATACTCATCCATCACGGTATGAATCGTCACTCATTCTGATATTGGACGCATTGGTTAGCGCCGCTTACCGTTGGTGGACGTGATCGCCGGCGTGAGGGAGTCGACCGGACGGGCCGTAAGTGCCCGCCGGGTCACCGTGTCCGTGGCCGCGGCGGGCATCTGCGCCTTCTCGCTGCTCTACGCGCCGCAACCGCTGTTGCCGCAGCTGGCCGCCGAGTTCGGGCTCGATCCCGGTGCCGCGTCCCTCGCCGTGTCGGCGGGGACGGGCGGACTCGCCGCGGCCGTGCTGCCCATCGCGGTGCTCTCGGAGATCGTGGGCAAGCGACCGGTCATCGTCGCCTCCGTGCTGGCGTCGGCCGTGCTGGGCCTGCTCCTGCCGTTCGCGCCGTCGTACGAGGTGCTCCTCGTGCTGCGGGTCTTCCAGGGGATTGCGATCGCGGGCCTGCCCGGGGTCGCCGCGGCGTACCTCACCGAGCTGCTGGGGTCCGCGGGCGTGGCCGGTGCGGTCGGGGCCATGATCGCCGGCAACACGGTCGGCGGGATGCTCGGCCGGTTGGCGGCGGGCGGGGCCACCGAGTGGCTGGGCTGGCACGGGGCCCTCGCCGTCGTCGGCGGCCTCGCGCTGCTCTGCGCCGTGCTCGCCGTCGCCACGCTTCCCGGGATCGCGCGACCTCCTCGGGAGCGAGCCGAGCCGATCGGAGCTCGGCTGCGCACGGTGCTGGGGGGCTTCGCGCAGGGCCTGCGCAGGCCGGTCCTGTGGGCGCAGTACGGCGTGGCGCTGCTGGCGATGGGGTCGTTCGTGGCGTTGTACAACGCGGCGGGTTTCCGGCTCACCGGCGAGCCGCTCGGGCTGAGTCCGGCGATCGCGTCGCTGGTCTTCCTCTGCTACGCGATGGGCTCGGTGTCGTCGGCGACGGCCGGGAAGTTCGTCGCGAGGTTCGGCCGGATGCGCTGCCTGCTCGGTGGGCTCGCGTCGACGGCCGCGGGAGCGGGGCTGACGGTGGCGGACTCGCTCGCCGTGGTGATCGTCGGGTTCGTCGTCTTCACCGGCGGTTTCTTCGCCGCCCACGCCGTCGCCAACGCGTGGGCCGCGGCAGAGGCGCCTGGCCAGGCCCGTGCGTCGGCGTCCGGCCTGTACACGTTGTCGTATTACGTCGGAAGCAGTGTCGGCGGCACCGTGGGTGCGGTCGTCTTCGGGCGGTTCGGGTGGAGCTGGCTTGTCGCCACCGTCGCGGTGTGGCTGGCGTGCGCGGCGGTGGGCGTGCTCGTGCTCGCCCGCTCGCGCACGGCGTAGTTCACCACATCGGGTGTCGAACAGGTGTTCGATGTCGCGCTACGATGGCGGCATGGAACCGACTGGGGGACTGTCGTCAGTGCGTCGTGCTGGTGGTCATCGCGGCCACCAGCAGCCCGTTGCCCATCGGCAGCAGGGTCGGGATCAGCCGGGTGTCCTCGCGCACGGCGCGCGCCACGTCGCGCAGCGCCAGCAACTCCGGTTCCCGGCGAGTCGGGTCGGCGATGCGGCCCGCGGCCAGCACGTTGTGGAAGGCGATCACGCCTCCGGGGCGCAGCAGCTGCACACCCAGGTCGAAGTAACCCGGGTACTCCACGCGGGCGGCGTCGGCGAACACGAGGTCGT
Source organism: Saccharomonospora azurea NA-128 (assembly GCF_000231055.2). Lineage (GTDB taxonomy): Bacteria > Actinomycetota > Actinomycetes > Mycobacteriales > Pseudonocardiaceae > Saccharomonospora > Saccharomonospora azurea. The sequence goes on from NZ_CM001466.1 coordinate 3,658,186, forward strand.
AGCCACCGGTGGTGAGTCGCGAGAGCACGTCCAGGGCTCGGCCCATGATCAGGCGCGTCCGCCCCGCCGGATAGCCGGCCTCCAGGAACGAGCGCCGCGCGCTGCGGTGGAACTCCGGCTCGATGTCGATCGACGTGAGCACGCCGTCGGGGGTCATCCCCCGTAGCAGATACAGGCCGCTCACGCCCGCCCCGGTGCCGATCTCGACCACGGCCTTGGCCTGGACCGACGCGGCAAGGAAGCTGAGCGTCGCGCCCGTGGCGCACGACACCGGTGGGCTGCCGAGCTGTTCCGCTCGAAGGCGCGCCCCGGCGAGCACGTCGTCCTCGGGGAGGTACGCCTCGATGAATTCGCCGAGATCAACCCAACCGGTGATGTGCGTCTCGGAGTTCACGCGCCAGAGGTTAGCGCGGAGCCCCCTGTCATCACGCCCAGTACAGGCACCTAAGGTGCCGTTCGTCTCCAACCGGGTGGGCCGAGGGGTGGGCTTTCGGTCGGGTTCCCGCCGTCCCGCGGCGCATCCGGGACGAGGGCGGGACGCGTGAACGTGTTGCGAGAGTCGCAGGTGAAGGGCACTTCGTCCCTGGTCGCGGCGGTAGAGCGGGTCGGCCAGCACGGTCGGGCGAGATTTCTCAGGATGCTCTCAGACGGACTTCACTACAACCACAGGAAACCGGGTAACACTGTGGGACCAAAGACGGGAACTCCCGTCGTACCCGCCACGTTGGGTGGAGTAGTGAAGGGGACGGGCCGATGGAGGTGCCTCAGCTGCCAAAGGACAGCACGCAGACCGCTCCGGTTCTGGTGGACGACGAGGTCACGTGGACACCGCCGACCTGGGACGAGGTCGTCCGGCAACACGCCGACCGGGTGTACCGGCTCGCGTACCGGCTGACCGGTAACGCCCACGACGCCGAGGACCTCACCCAGGAGACGTTCATCCGGGTGTTCCGGTCGCTCGCGTCGTACAAGCCCGGAACGTTCGAGGGCTGGCTGCACCGCATCACCACCAACTTGTTCCTGGACATGGCGCGACGTCGCGCGCGGGTTCGCATGGAGAACCTGCCGGAGGACACCGACCGCATCGTCGGCGACGGTCCGAGCCCGGAGCAGGTGTACTCCGACACCCACCTCGACCCTGATCTCCAGGCTGCGTTGGACGAGCTGCCGCCGGAGTTCCGGGCCGCCGTGGTCCTCTGCGACGTGGAAGGTTTGTCTTACGAGGAGATCGGTGCCACGCTCGGCGTTAAGCTCGGGACGGTTCGTAGCCGGATCCACCGAGGCCGGCAGGCTCTGAAGTCTTCCCTCGAGCGCCGACGTGCGCTCAAACAGGAGGCAACGGTATGACGGTTGGCAAGGGATGGGGGATGGCCGAGTCTCATCTTCTTCCCGACGCCGTGGTGGCGTTCGTGGACCAGGAGCTGTCGCTCGGCGCCCAGGAGCGCGCTGCCGCGCACCTGGCCCACTGTCCCAGGTGCTCCGCCGAGGTGGCCGCACAGCGCTCCGCCAGTGCTGCGGTCCGTCAGGCGAGCACGCCCACCATCTCGGCCGGTTTCCTCGCGAGCCTGCGAGAGATACCGCAGACCGTCGATCTCCCGAACACGCCCGACAACCTCGCCGTGGGCGCCGACGGTCAGGTGATGGCCGTTCAGCGCCCCGACCGAGTCGCGGGCCTGCGGGAGGGGCTTCCGCCGGGTGCGCTCGGCACGTCGGCACCGCTCGGAACGTCCCCCACGGTGCTCGGCAGTGGTCCGCGGCTGTTCGGTGGCCGGGGCAAGCGCGCGAGCCAGGGAGCCGGGGTCGTGGTCTCGGGACTGGTCCTCGGTGCGCTCGCGCTCGTGGCGACCACGGGCGGCGACGGCAGCTCCGTCGAGGCGGACACGGAGTCCACGGGCACACCGCGCACGGGCGTGCTGCCCGCCGCGAAGATGGGCACCCATCAGGACAGCCCTGCCACCGCGTACGTCACCACCGCGGGAGACACCACGGCGACGTCGTGGTCCTCCAGCGCGCCGACCTCGTCTCCCGTGCCTCCCGTGTCCTCCGTGTCTTCCACGCTTCCGACGAGCACCGTTCCCGCGTCGACGGAGAGCGCCGTCCCGACCACGTCGGTCGTCCAGGGCGCCGAGGCCGCGCCGACGGGTGCCCCACGCTGACTTCACCGGACCGCGGGCAGCATCCCTGTGGGAGGCTTGGCGTAGGGTCACACGCCGAGCGATCCGAGTGATCACCGCAGTCCAACCGGGGAAGAATGAGCGATCCAGCCACGCCGAAGCAGGAGGAGTCCGGGGAACATCGGCTCCGGCCGCGCCCGATCGCGCGCCCACCGGTGGACCCGGCGATGGCGGCGACGTTCGGCAGGCCGAAAGGCGTGGACGGTTCGTTCGACCTGCTGCACTCTCGGGACACGGAGGCTCGACCACAACCGGTCCTCGCTCCGCCGCCCCCGCCGTCGCTCGCGCAAGCGTTCGGCCGGCAGCCGGGCGACGAGGGCGTGGTCCTGCAGCGGCCCGGTGACGACAAAGCCGAGCCGTCGGACCACGCCGACGAGCCGCTGTGGACCTCCGACGCCGATCCCTGGCGCGATCCCGGTTCGCCCGCTGTGCTCGGCCAGCCCGCCCTCCGTGGCGCCGAACGCGTCGACGGCGACGTCGAGCGGCCGACCGGCCCACTGCTCAGCCTGCCCGAGCTCCTGTTCGGTCGACGGGTCAAGCCGACGGCGCTGGCGTTGCTGGGTGTCCTCGCGTTACTGGTCGGAACCGCCGGTGGCGCCGTGGGCTGGGGCCTCGCCGCGGCCGGGGACTCCCTGACCGGTGAGCTGAACATCGCCGAGGCCGAGGCCGCCAAGGAACGTCCCGCGGGATCCGTCGCCGCGATCGCGCAGAAGGTGTCTCCCGCGGTCGTCTCCATCGAGGTGGAGGCGGGCCAGTCCGGGGGCGTAGGGTCCGGCGTCGTCATCGACCACGAGGGCTACATCCTCACCAACCACCACGTCGTGTCGCAGGCCTCCCGCGCCGACGACGCGAAGCTCACGGTGGTCTTCACCGACGGGACCCGGCTCAAGGGGGCCATCGTCGGGTCGGACCCGAAGACCGACCTCGCCGTCCTCAAGGTGAACGTCCAGAACCCCGTGGTGATCGAGATCGGTGACTCCGACGCCCTCGCCGCCGGCGACCGGGTGATGGCCATCGGCTCGCCCTTCGGCCTCGAGAACACGGTGACCGAAGGCATCGTGAGTGCCCTGAACAGGCCTGTCACCGCGCCGGGCGAGAACGGGGACCCGCCGGTGACCTACGACGCCATCCAGACCGACGCGGCGATCAACCCGGGTAACTCGGGCGGGGCGCTGGTCGACTCCACCGGCGCACTCGTCGGCATCAACTCGATGATCCGCACCGCGGGCAGTGCGGGTGAGGGCGGCAGCATCGGCCTGGGCTTCGCCATCCCGATCAACCAGGCCATCGACATCAGCGACTCGCTCGTGCGCAACGGCAGCGTCAAGCACGCGTCGCTGGGCGTCAACGCCGCGTCCGTGTCGGCGAACACGTCGCAGGGAGCGCAGGTGCGCAACGTCGAGCCGAACGGTCCGGCCGCCAGGGCTGGGATCGCGGAAGGCGACGTCGTGGTGAAGGTCGGCGATCGGCGAGTGCGGAACGCGGCGGAGCTCACCGTGGCGGTGCGCGAGCACGAGATCGGCCAGTCGGTGCCGGTTCAGGTGGTACGGGAGGGACGTCAGCTCACCGTCGATGTAACCCTGGGTTCGGATTGACGGGGTAGGCTTTCACCGCATCGTGGTTCGAGGCGGAGGTTGGTCGCGTGTTCGACAACATTGGCTGGGGTGAAATCCTGGTGCTGATCGTCGCCGGCCTGTTCATCCTCGGGCCGGAGCGATTGCCGGAAGCCGCCGCGTGGCTCGGCCGAACCGTGCGGAAGGTCAGGGATTTCGCGACGGGCGCCCGACAGCAGCTGCGCGACGAGGTCGGTACCGACCTGGAGGAGTTCCGCAAGCCCATCGAGGACCTGCGGAACCTGCGCAACTTCGACCCGAAGCACGCCGTGCGCCAGCACCTCTTCGACGGCGACCCCGACCCGCTCGGGCTGAACAACATCAACGGCACCGGCTCCGCGACCGGCAACGGTGCGCCGCAGGGGACCACACCGCACCAGGTGGAGCCGCTCCGACCGGGGGAGAAGCCCCCGGTGGACCCGGACGCCACCTGACGCGGTCGCGGCACCAGGGGGCCGGTGGGCGTCAGCGGCCCGCCGGAGTGACGTTCAGCATCATCCCCGCCAGGCCCCTGGCCCGGACGGACAGCTTCTCGGCCGCGCTCGTGAGCACCTGGCTCGCCGTGGTGTCCGGCTCCGCCAGCACGAGCGGAGTTCCGGCGTCGCCCTGCTCACGCAGCTTCGGGTCGAGCGGCACCTGTCCCAGCAGCGGAACCTCGGCTCCCACGGACTTCGACAGCGAGTCCGCCACCGCCTGGCCTCCGCCCGAACCGAAGATCTCCATGCGGGAGCCGTCCGGTGCCTCGAACCAGGACATGTTCTCGATGACGCCCGCGACCCGCTGCCGCGTCTGCAACGCGATGGCGCCCGCGCGCTCGGCGACCTCGGCGGCCGCCTGCTGCGGTGTGGTGACGACGAGGATCTCGGCGTTGGGGATGAGCTGTGCGACCGAGATGGCGATGTCACCGGTGCCGGGCGGAAGGTCGAGCAGCAGGATGTCGAGGTCGCCCCAGAACACGTCGGCGAGGAACTGCTGCAGCGCTCGGTGGAGCATGGGGCCACGCCACACGACGGGGGTGTTGCCGGGCGTGAACATGCCGATGGAGATGACCTTCACGCCGTGAGCCTGCGGCGGCATGATCATCTTCTCGACCTTGGTGGGCTTGTCGCCCGCCCCGAGCATGCGGGGGATCGAGTGGCCGTAGATGTCGGCGTCCACCACGCCGACGGACAGGCCCTTGCGCGCCATGGCGGCGGCCAGGTTGACCGTGACGCTGGACTTCCCGACGCCGCCCTTGCCGGAGGCCACACAGTACACGCGGGTCAGCGAACCGGGCTGCGCGAACGGGATCACCGGCTCCTCGGCGTCACCGCGCAGCTTCTTGCGCAGCTCCGTGCGCTGCTCGTCGCTCATCACGTCGAGCTCCACCCGCACGTCCCGCACGCCCGGGAGCTTGGCGACGGCTTCCGTGGTGTCGCGCGTGATGGTGTCCTTGAGCGGACAGCCGGCCACGGTGAGGTAGACGGCGACCGTGACGAGCCCGTCGTCACCGACCGAGATGTCCTTGACCATCCCCAACTCGGTGATCGGCTTGCGGATCTCCGGGTCGTGGACGGCGTTCAGCGCCGTGCGCACGTCCTCGACGCTGGGGGTCTCCTGGGTGGTGGTCACTGCTGCGGCACCGACCTTCTCGTCGCTGATGAATGGCGTTGTTTCCCTCATGCTACGTGTCGGTAGTCGGAGTTCGGCGGCTACATCCCGCGCGATCCTCACGTCGACGGTAGGTCGGGGTAGCCTGGGTCACACGTCGACGGTGGTCGGGGCCGCGTCGTCGAGCACGCGGAACGTACGGACGGCGCGACCTCGCGGGAAGCGAGGCGACGGTCATGGCAACGGTGCTTCTTCTGTGCGTCGTCATCGGCTTGGCGCTGGTGATCCTGGCGGCGGCCTCGGTGCGCATCGTCCGGCAGTACGAACGCGGCCTGGTCTTCCGGTTCGGCCGGGTGGCCCGGCTGCCGAGGGAACCCGGACTCGCGCTGATCATTCCGGGCGTCGAACGCATGCACAAAGTCAACATGCAGGTCGTGACACTGCCGGTGCCCGCGCAGGACGGCATCACGCGGGACAACGTCACCGTGCGGGTCGACGCCGTCGTGTACTTCCGGGTGTTCGATCCCGTGCAGGCGATCGTCGGTGTGGAGAACTACCGCTTCGCGATGTTGCAGGTGGCGCAGGCGAGCCTGCGTCGCACGATCGGGGAGAGCAACCTCGACGACCTGCTGTCGCATCGGGAACGCCTCAACGAGGGGCTGGAGCTGATGATCGACAGCCCGGCGGCCAGCTGGGGGATTCACATCGATCGGGTGGAGATCAAGGACGTCGCGCTGCCGGAGTCGATGAAGCGGGCGATGTCGAGGCAGGCGGAGGCCGAACGCGAGCGCCGTGGTCGCGTGATCTCGGCGGAGGGGGAGCTGCAGGCCTCGGAGAAGCTCGCGCAGGCCGCGGCCACGATGGCGAACACGCCGGCGGCGCTACAGCTGCGCCTCCTGGAGACGGTCGTGGAGGTCGCGGCGGAGAAGAACTCGACCCTCGTGCTGCCTTTCCCCGTGGAGCTGTTGCGGTTCCTCGACGAGTCGGCGAAGCGGGACGCCACGACGCGCGCTGGGACCGGCGACGTCATGCCTCCTCGGCCTCGCGGCGTCGCGGGTTCCTGAGCGGGCGCGGGCGGTGTCCTGTTCACCCGGTTTCCCGGGTGTACGAAGCGTGAGATCATGGCACCACCCGCCCGGGTTGTCGGCGAGCGCAACAGAGCAGAGCACAGGTGATGATCGTGACCGGTCCCTTCTCTTCGGGTCCACAGGCGCAGAGGTCGCCGCGCCTTCCCACGCCGCCGTCCGGTTGGCCGATCGGCTCGTACTCCACGTACGAGGAGGCGCAGCGGGCCGTGGACTATCTCGCGGACAAGGAGTTCGAGGTCCAGGACGTCACCATCGTCGGGGTCGACCTCATGCTGGTGGAGCGGGTGCTCGGCAGGCTGTCGTGGGCGAAGGTGCTGGGTACGGGTGCGGCGTCGGGTGCGTGGTTCGGTGCGTTCATCGGTGTCCTGCTGAGTCTGTTCGACACGACGCAGGGTTTCTCGTTCCTTCCGTTGCTGGTCGGCCTCGTCGCCGGTGTGGTGTTCGGTGCGGCGTCCGCCGCGATGGGCTACGCGTTCACCCGGGGTCGGCGGGATTTCTCGTCGGCGAGTCAGCTCGTCGCGGGGCGTTACGACGTCCTCTGTCAGCCCCGAACGGCGGAAAAGGGTCGCGATCTGCTTGCGCGCCAGGCGATGGGTTCACACGGCTGAGGGAAAAAGGTCTTCTAACTAGCCACTATTAGTTACTGTCTGTACTTGCGCGCCGTTCTGGCCGGGCCTAGATTTATGGCACCGGTCACAGGCCGTTTTCTGACCCTGTGACATCGATGTCCGTGCACGCCGGTGTGGTGGGGTGGCTCCCTCCTCCGTGCGTGCGGTGGGGAGGAGATCCATGGCGAAGGTCGCTGCGCGGCGGCGACTCCGACGTTCACCCGGTCGTGTAGCGGCGCTACTCGGTGCCACCGCGGTGACCGGGTCGATGCTGACCGCGTGCGGGTCGAGCGACGGGATGCAGATCAACGTCTACTACGCCCCGGAAGACAACTTCCAGGCGGTCGTGGACGACTGCAACGAGCAGGCGGGCGGACGCTACGAGATCGTCTACAACAAACTGCCCCGCGACGCCGACGGTCAGCGCGAGCAGATGGTGCGCAGGCTCGCCGCGGGGGACACGTCGATGGACGTCCTGGGCCTCGACGTGACCTGGGTACCCGAGTTCGCCGAAGCCGGGTGGGTCGAGGAGTGGACGGGCGAGAACAAGGTCGAGGCCGAGCAGGACGTGCTCCCCGGCCCTCTCGAGACGGCGGAGTGGGACGGCAAGCTCTACGCCGCGCCGAAGAACACGAACGTGCAGTTGCTCTGGTACGACGACCGCATCACCCCCGAGCCTCCGCGCACGTGGGACGAGATGATCGAGATGTCCCGGAAGCTGCGTGACGAGGGCAAGCCGCACCAGATTCTCTTCACCGGAGCCCAGTACGAGGGTCTCGTCGTCGTCTACAACTCCCTCGCCGAGTCGGCGGGCGGGCGCATCCTGTCCGAGGACGGCGAGTCGGTGGTCATCGACGAGGGCGCCGTGCGTGGGCTGGAGATCCTGAAGGAGGTCAGCTCCACCGGGCTGACGGACCCGTCGCTGACCAACCAGCAGGAGGACGAGGTCCGTCTGGCGTTCCAGCAGGGACGCGGTGCCTTCCAGTTGAACTGGCCGTTCATCTACGCGTCGTACGCGGAGGAGAAGCCCGACGAGCTGCAGCACATCAAGTGGGCGCCGTACCCGGGTGTGGGTGAGCCGGGCACCGGGCGCAGCACCATCGGTGGCTACAACCTCGCGGTGAACTCGTCGTCCGAGCACAAGCCGGAGGCGTTCGAGGCGGCGCTGTGCCTGCGCAGCCCCGAGCACCAGAAGTTCTCGGCGCTCAAGGACGGCGTGCCGCCCACGGTCGAGTCGGTCTACAACGATCCGACGCCGCTGGACCCGGGCAAGCCCGCCGACGCGGACGCGAACCCGACCATGGCGCAGAAGTACCCGATGAAGGACACGATCCGCGACCAGCTGAAGAACGCGGCGGTGCGTCCGTTGACCCCGGCGTACCAGAACCTGTCCATCGTGATGGCGAAGATCCTGTCGCCGCCGTCGGCGATCGACCCGCAGGCCACCGCGGAGCGGTTGAGCGACCAGCTCGACGAGGCGCTCAGCTCGAAGGGCGTGATCCCATGAGTGACACGGCTGCAGTTCCCGCGACCGAGGCCGGTGCCGCGACCAGGGCCGACACGGGCGGGAAGCGGGGCAAGGCCCCGATGAGCGAGGGCAAGCGGGCCGAGCGCAAGCTCGCGCTGCTGCTGGTGGCTCCGGCCGCGCTCGTGATGCTGGCCGTCACGGGCTACCCGATCATCTACTCGGTGTGGTTGTCGCTGCAGCGCTACGACCTGCGGTTCCCGGCCGAGCGCGAGTTCGTCTGGTTCGACAACTACGCCGCCGTGCTCACCAACTCGTACTGGTGGACGGCGTTCGGCGTCACGATGCTGATCACCGTCGTGTCGGTGGCCGTCGAGTTCGTGCTCGGCATGGCGTTGGCCCTGGTGATGCACCGGACGCTGGTGGGCCGAGGGCTGGTCCGCACGGTCACCCTGATCCCGTACGGGATCGTCACGGTCGTCGCGGCGTTCTCGTGGTTCTACGCCTGGACGCCCGGCACGGGCTATCTCGCGAACGCGCTCGCGCCCGACGGGGCGCCCCTGACGGAACAGTGGACGTCGCTGGGCATCATCATCCTCGCCGAGGTGTGGAAGACGACGCCGTTCATGGCGCTGCTGCTCATGGCGGGTCTGGCGCTCGTGCCGGACGACCTGTTGAAGGCCGCGTCGATGGACGGGGCCGGCCCGTGGCAGCGGTTCACGAAGGTGATGCTGCCGGTGATGAAGCCGGCGATCCTCGTGGCGTTGCTGTTCCGCACCCTCGACGCGTTCCGGGTGTTCGACAACATCTTCGTGCTGACGAACGGCGCCAACGACACCTCCTCGGTGTCGATGCAGACCTACAACAACCTGATGAAGGGGTTGAACCTCGGTATCGGTTCGACGATGGCCGTGCTGATCTTCATCGCGGTGGCGATCATCGCGTTCGTCTTCGTCAAGGTGTTCGGTACGGCGGCACCGGGCAGTGACCAGGAGGGGAAGCGCTGATGGCCATCAACACGGTCACCACTGCCCGCAAGGCGCGGTGGGCGCTGATCGACATCATCGTCGTGGTGTACGCGCTGGTGCCGGTCCTGTGGATCGTCTCCCTGTCGTTCAAGACGAAGGAGACGCTCGCGGACGGCAACTTCATCCCGCGCGCGTGGACGCTCGACAACTACCGCGAGATCTTCGCGACCGACGAGTTCATCCGGCCGCTGATCAACTCGATCGGTATCGCGATCATCGCGACGGTCATCGCGGTGGTGTTCGGCATGATGGCGGCGTACGCGGTGGCGAGGCTCGACTTCCCCGGCAAGAAGCTCCTGATCGGGGTCTCGCTGCTCATCGCGATGTTCCCGCAGATCTCCCTGGTGACACCGCTGTTCAACATCGAGCGGGAGCTCGGGTTGTTCGACACGTGGCCGGGGCTGATCCTGCCGTACATCACCTTCGCGCTGCCGTTGGCGATCTACACGTTGTCGGCGTTCTTCCGGGAGATCCCCTGGGAGCTCGAGAAGGCGGCGAAGATGGACGGAGCCACCCCGGGGCAGGCGTTCCGCAAGGTGATCGCGCCGCTGGCCGCCCCCGGTGTGTTCACCTCCGCGATCCTGGTGTTCATCTTCTGCTGGAACGACTTTCTGTTCGCCATCTCGCTGACGTCCACGGAGGCGTCGCGGACGGTGCCCGCCGCGTTGTCGTTCTTCACGGGCGCCTCGCAGTTCGAGGACCCGACGGGGACCATCTCGGCGGCAGCGGTGGTGATCACCGTTCCGATCATTCTGTTCGTGTTGTTCTTCCAGCGACGCATCGTCGCGGGGCTGACCTCCGGTGCGGTGAAGGGTTAGGCAATGGCTGAGATCGTGCTCGACAAGGTGACCAAGCGGTTCCCCGACGGAGCCCTCGCCGTGTCGGAGATGAGCATTCACATCCAGGACGGGGAGTTCGTCATCCTCGTCGGCCCGTCGGGTTGTGGGAAGTCGACGGCGTTGAACATGATCGCGGGTCTGGAGGACATCACCTCCGGCGAGCTCCGCATCGACGGTGAGCGCGCCAACGAGAAGTCGCCGAAGGATCGCGACATCGCCATGGTGTTCCAGTCGTACGCGCTCTACCCCCACATGAGTGTGCGGGAGAACATGGCGTTCCCGCTGCGGCTGGCCAAGGTGGACGACGCCACGGTGAAGCGGAAGGTGGAGGAGGCGGCGGCGGTCCTGGACCTGACCCAGCACCTCGACCGCAGGCCGTCGAACCTCTCCGGTGGGCAGCGGCAGCGGGTCGCCATGGGGCGCGCGATCGTGCGCAAGCCCAAGGCGTTCCTCATGGACGAGCCACTGTCCAACTTGGACGCCAAGCTGCGGGGCCAGATGCGCACGTCGGTGTCGAAGTTGCAGAAGCAGCTGGGCACCACGACCGTCTACGTGACCCACGACCAGACCGAGGCCATGACTCTCGGAGACCGGGTCGTGGTGCTGCGCAGCGGCGTCGTGCAGCAGATCGGCGCACCGCAGTTCCTGTACGACAACCCTGTGAACCTGTTCGTGGCCGGGTTCATCGGGTCGCCGTCGATGAACTTCGTGCCGGCGACGTTGGAGAACGGGGCGTTGAACAGCACGCTCGGTTCGGTCGAGCTGCCCGACCGGCTGCGCCGGATGGTCGAGCAGGCGAACGCGCCTCGCGACGTGATCATGGGTGTGCGTCCGGAGAGCTTCGAGGACGCGGCGCTGATGGAGGAGGGACACCGCCGGGGCGGCGCGACCTTCGACGCGACCGTGGACGTGCTGGAGTCGATGGGCTCGGAGAAGTACGCCTACTTCACGGTGGACGCGGAGCTCGCGCAGAGCAGCGAACTCGCGGAGCTCGCGGCCGACGCGGGTGCCTCCGACGTGCCGGGTGCGGGTTCGACCGTCGTGGCCCGCCTGTCGGCGTCGTCGGAGATCCGGGAGGGCGACCGGGCGCAGGTGTGGTTCGACATGGACAAGATCCACCTGTTCGACCCCTCGACGGGCAAGAACCTCACCTACAGCGGCTGAGAACGGCTGAGGAACCGGCGCGGGCTGCGCACGAGGGCGGTGTCGCTGTCGTCGTGCGCAGCCCGCCGTCGTGTCCGCAATCGCTGCCGTCTCCGCGGCGTCAGGATCGGCGGTCGCGCACGGCCTTGATGACGTCGTCGTCCCAGCGGTGGGTCCGGATGAGCCGGTACCGTTCGCTGGCGACCAACAGGTACGCCTCGGCTTCGGTGCGGTCGCCCACCAGGTCGGCCTGGTGCAGCATCTGCACCACCGGCTCGAACTCCTCGGTGTACCACCGCTGCGCCACGGTCTCCCGGTCGAGCAGCGCTCCCTCGTCCTGCATCAGCCGGAAACCCCACGCCTCGACGTGCTCGCCGAGCTGGGCGTAGTCCTCGGATTTGGTCATCACCACCGCCGCGCGGGCCTCGCCACGCAGCGGCACCCGTTCCAGGAACAGCCGCCGGTAGCCCTTGACGATGAGGTCGCCGCGGTGCCGGATGCCGCTGGGGTCCACCTTGGTCTTCACGAGGGTGACGTTGGCTTCGATCGTGGTGAGCCCGAGGGCGTAGGCGACCGACACCCTGTGGTGCCCGTCGATGACGAAGTGCAGGTCACCGACGCGGTACACGTCGATGGGCGGGATGTGTTCGCCTCGCCTGCTGGCCTGGGCGAGCCGCTCCCACCGCTGGCGGACGCGGGCGGAGGTGGGCCGGAACCGGCGGTCGAAGTCCCGGCCGCGGTCCACACTGCCCACGATGGAGTCGAGGCGGATCACCCGCAGCCCGATCCGCCGTTCACCCACCCTGCCGAGTGCCTCGACCACTTCGTCGAAGGGCAGCGTGATGTTGACGTCGTCGGGCTCGCCGCGAAGCCACATGGCCAGCCGCGAGAGGACCTGGCGGCGGCGGGCGCGGAGGAAGTCGTGTTCGGCGTCGACGCGGGGAGAACCTGAGCTGCGGCTTCTCACAGTGCCTCCGTGGGGGTCGGGCGGCCGATCCCGAACACGTGGGCCCCGACGACGTTGCGCACACGCGTGTCGCCGAGGCGGTGGTCCGGAGTGGGCCGACCGTAGGGGTGGACATGTCCGTGGAGCAGCCACCGGGGTCGCAGGCGGCGCACGGCGTGGTGCAGGCACTCGAACCCTCGGTGGACCGGGTCCGGCCCGTCACCGACGCCCCGGGGCGGCGTGTGGGTCAGCAGGACGTCCACGGGACCGCGGGCGCGCCGCACGAGCCTGCGGGCCCGGCGGGCCTGCGCGCGTTCGCTCCACTGGTTGGGGCCGTTGTTGTACAGCGGCGACCCGCCGAGACCCGCGATGCGTACCCCCGCCACCTCGACGACGCGTCCGTCGGCGTTGACACCCCCCGGCGGGCCCGGCCACCGCGAGGGAAAGCCGGCGCGCAGGGCCAACCCGTTGCGGAAGCCGAACCCGCTGAGGTCCGGGTCGTGGTTGCCGGGCACGAACACCAGCGGCCGGTCGAGGGTGCTGGCGAGGAAGTCGAGGTAGTCGAACGGGAGGTCGCCCGCGGCGAGGATCAGGTCGACCGACACGTCGGTGACGCACGCGCTCCACAGCGCTTCGTCGACCTCGTCGGACACGGCGAGGACGCGCGGCGGCGCGTCGATGTCGGGCACGCCGCCGAGGCGTCGACCGCCCGGCGAGGACATGGCCCCGATTATCCCGTGCCGTTGGCGAGTTCGGGGTTCGTCGCGATGACCGCGGTGACGACGACCACCCAAACCAGCGCGGCCGTGAGGGCCCAGAACTTGAGGTTGGTGAGCATGCGGGACACGACTCACTCCTTTCGTCGAGCAGGGAAGGCAGGAAGGCTTCAGCGGCGACGAGACGCTCGCGTCAGAGCCATTTCTTCTTGCGGAACACGCGGTAGAGCACCAGGCAGATCACGAGGATCACCACGATCACCGCCGGGTAGCCGTAGCGCAGCTGCACCTCGGGCATGTACTCGAAGTTCATGCCGTAGATGCCGGCGATGGCGGTGGGCACCGCGATGATCGCCGCCCACGAGGTGATCTTGCGCATGTCGGAGTTGAGCTGGAGCGTGATCTTGCCGAGCGTGGCGTCGACCAACGTCGTCAGCAGTTCGTCGAACGCGGCCACGCGGTCGGACACCGTGATGACGTGGTCGTGGACGTTGCGGAAGTACGACCGGACCTCCTCGGGGATCATCCGGGTGTAGCCCTCCGCCAGCCTGCGCAGCGGCGTCGCCAGCGGCAGTACCGCCCTGCGCAGTTCCAGCACCTCGCGCTTGAAGAGGTAGATCTGTTCGGACGTCACCCGCGTGCGCGGCGCGAACACCTCGGTCTCCATCTCGTCGATGTCGTCCTCGATGCGCTCGGTGACGTTGAGGAAGTGGTCGACGACGTGGTCGGCGATCGCGTGCAGCACCGACGCGGGACCGTGCAGCAGGCGTTCGGGGTCGGCGTCGAGCTCCCGGCGCAGGTGCGTCAGACCGGCGTGGTTGCCGTGGCGGACGGTGATGATGAAGTCGGAGCCGACGAACGCCATGAGCTCGCCCGACTCGACGATCTCGTTGGCCGTGGTGGGCGAGTCGTGCTCCACGTACCGCACGGTGCGGAACACCATGAACAGCGTGTCGTCGTAGCGTTCGAGCTTCGGCCGCTGGTGGGCGTGCACGGCGTCCTCGACCGCGAGCTCGTGCAGCCCGAAGGTGTCGGCGATGCCCTGGATCTGCTCCTCGGTGGGCTCGTGCAGGCCGATCCACACGAAGCCCTCGCCCCGGGACCGGACCTCGGCGATCGCGTCGGCGTGCGACCACTCGCCGGGTTGCCGGACCCCGTCGACGTAGACACCGCAGTCGACGACGTACGTGGGTGGCGTGACCTCGCGGGAGCCGCCGCGACGCCGAAGGTCGCGGGCCCGGCCGTTGGCACGGCCGCGCAGGCTGCCGAGAGAGGGAATGGCGGGCATGGGAAGCCTCCTGGCTGTGACGTCGTGGGTCGATGACGACAGGCACGTGCCAGCGGCCCCGCCTGGGGCTCGACGAGACGCGGGAGAGACGCGGGAAACGCGAACGGCTACCGCGGCGTCAGTGATCGGGCCCGTGAGGGAGGGACGCCGGCCGAACTAGGAAGCGGACTATCGCCACTACTCATCTGCGTCCTCACCTCCTCGGACTCGACGTCGATCGGCGCGGGCGGCGAGTGTGGAGGACCCGCCGTGCGAACATCTCGCGCCGCTGTCCGAGGGTACCCCTGTCGGAGTGATCACGTCCGGACAGGCCGGTGTGATGTTGGTGAATATCCGGTGGTAGAGCCGGAAAGTGGAGGCGACACGCCCACAGCCGGGCCTGCCAACGGTTACGGTGAGGCGAGATCCCGCCCGAACCGGGCCCGGTGGGCGGGACGCCTGTCGGCCACCCCGAGGACGGACATGACTTCGAGTCTGGACACGGTTCGCGAGCGCCTGCGCCGGTTCGCCGAGTACGAGGCGGCGGACTCGTCGCCGCTGTACTCGCATCTGGCCGCCGAGGCGGCGGGCGACGACGACGTCGCGCGCCTGCTCACCGCGGCCTCCGGAAACGACGCGCATCCCACGCTGCTGCTGGCCGCGGCGCACCGGTTGCTCCAGTCGGAACCCATCCACCCGCTGACGCGGTACTACCCGTCCCTGGGCGGCCTCGACGGGCCGGACGAGCAGACGTGGTCGCTGTTCCGGGAGTTCGTGCTCGACCGGGCGAAGGCGATGCGCGAACTCGTCGGGACCCGGTTCACGCAGACCAACGAGGTCCGGCGCGCCGCCGTCCTCTATCCCGCGGTCGCCTCCGTGGCGAAACGGGTCCGGGGAGCCGTCGGGCTGCTGGAGGTCGGGTGCAGTGCCGGCCTGCTGCTGGGCATGGACACCTTCTCGTACCGATACCTGTGCGACGGCGGGGAACAGATCACCGCGGGCCCGGCCAAGGCGGCCGTGGGCCTGCACTGCGCGCTCGCGACGGGTCCGGAGGCGGTGTTTCCGGCGCTGCCGCGCAAGGTGACCGTCTCGGCGCGTGTCGGGCTGGACCGTTCGCCCGTCGACGCGTCCGACGAGGAGGAGCTGGCGTGGCTGGAGGCGTGCGTGTGGGCCGACCAGCCCGACCGCATCCGCCTGCTGCGGACGGCGGCGGCCGCGCAACGCCGCAAGCCACCGGAGTTGGTGGCGGGTGACGCGGTGGATGACTTCGCCACGGCGGCGGCCCGGGTACCGGACGAGGTCCCGCTCGTGGTCTTCACCAGCTTCGCCCTGCCGTACCTGTCGGCGACCCGGCGGGACGACTTCGTGGCGGCGTTGCGGGAGGTGGCGTCCCGGCGGCGCCTGTGGTGGGTCGCGATGGAGGACTACGCGGCGGGGCTGCGCCACGTGCTTCCCGGCCGGGACGAGTTGTCCTACGCCGTGACGGGCCGGGCCACGCTCGGTCTGGTGTCCTTCGAGAACGGGCAGGCCAGCGCGGAGGTCAAGGCGCAGGCCGTGCCCCACGGTCAGCGCATGACGTGGCTGGCGAGCTGACTCGCGCGCTCGTCAGCAGCGGGGCAGCACGCCCCAGTCCCGCAGGTTCGCGTGCAGGCCCTTCGTCAGGAGCCCGGCGCGGTCCAGGTCGGCCAGTTCGGCGTCCGTGACCCAGCGGGCGTCGGCGGCGTCGTCGCCCGGCCGTAGCGCTGTGTCCTCGACGCCCTCGACGGTGCACGCGTAGTCGTGGATCTCGTATCGATCGCGGGTGACAACGCCCACACGACGTTCCGGCCGTACCGACAGGCCGGTCTCCTCGTGGAGCTCGCGGACGACGGCGTCGGTGTCGGTCTCCCCGGACTCCACCCGGCCGCCCGGCAGCGACCACAGTCCTCGGGAAGGCGCGTGACCTCGAAGGATGAGCAGAAGACGTCCGTCGGAGTCGAACACGATCCCGCCGACGCAGCGCTGGGTGCTCAACGCGGTCTCCTCTTCCCAGGAGTGTGTACCCGACATTTCGGGAACCTCACGGAGTGTAGTTGAAGATCGACTTCGCTGCACCGCACTGACCCAAGTGCAGGACTTTACTGCCGTAACGGAGCGCAGTGCGGTACAAACTTAGTGGCACCAAGCCGCTGTACAGGTCTGCACTTCGAGAGACGGGATTGATCACCGTGAACGTCAAAAAGCTTGCGATGTTCGCTGGTATCGCGTTGGTCCTCTTCTTCGTGATCGCCCGGCCAGGCGAGGCGGCGGGGTTCGTGGACAACATCATCACCGCGCTGCGAGACGCCGCCGAAGCCGTGATCACGTTCGTCAGCAACGTGTTCAGCTGATCGGCACGCTCCGGCCATGTTCGCGCCACGTGATCCAGACGAGTACCTGCTCGACACCGAACGTCGGGTGATCAGAATCCGGCGGCACTGGGCCTGCCTCATCTGGCAGACCTTCGAGGCCGTCGCCCTGATCGCCGTGTGCGTGATGGTCTCCTACATCCTGCCGCCCGCGATGTGGATGCTGCAGAACGTCCTCTGGTACGTCGCGCTGTTCCTCGTGCTGCGCTTCGCCTACCAGGTCGTGGAATGGTGGGTCGAGCGCCTGGTGGTCACCGACAAACGCTTCGTCATGACCACCGGGGTCTGGACGACACAGGTGCTCATGATGCCCATCACCAAGGTCACCGACCTCACCTACGAGCGGCCGTTCCTCGGCCGCATCCTCGGGTACGGGACGATGGTGGTGGAGTCGGCGGGGCAGATCCAGGCGTTGAACCGCATCGAGTACCTGCCGAAGCCGGAGGAGTTCTACGACACGATCTCCGAGCTCGTGTTCGGCGACAAGCAGAAGCAGGCCGAGCGGTTCTCCATGATCAAGGCGCAGCGGGCGGCGCGGCGCAGCAAGAAAAAGGTGATCGGCTGACGCGCGAGCAGGACGGCGGCGACGACGCCGGCCGGGTGCGGCCCAGGGTGCGGCCCCGCATACCGGGCGGCGCTGGACAATGGTCCGTGTGCGCATCGACCTGCATACCCACTCGACCGTCTCGGACGGCACCGACAGTCCTGGCGACCTGGTCCGCATCGCGGCGGACGCCGGTCTCGACGTCATCGCGCTGACCGATCACGACACCACCGCGGGATGGGACACGGCGGTGCGGTCGCTGCCTCCGGGACTGCGTCTGGTGCCGGGTGCCGAGCTGTCGTGCGAGGCGCCGGCCGCGGACGGGCGCCGGGTGAGTGTGCATCTCCTGGCGTACCTGTTCGACCCGGCGGCGCCCGCACTGGTCGTGGAGCAACAGCGGTTGCGGCGAGAACGGCGGCGGCGGTTGCGGGTGATGGCCGAGCGCATGGCCGCCGACGGTCTGCCGGTCGATCCCGACGAGGTGCTGGGGGAGCTCGGCCCGGATGCGCCCGCGGGCAGGCCGCATCTGGCCCGCGCCCTGGTGCGCGCGGGTCTGGTCCGCACCGTCGACGAGGCGTTCGCGCGGTTCCTCGGCGGTGGCCGCGGGTATCTCGTGCCGAGGTCCGACACACCGGTCGCGACGGCCATCGACATGATCAACGAAGCGGGTGGGGTCACGGTGCTGGCGCATCCGTTCGCGTCCTCGCGAGGTCCGACGATCTCGGAGGACACCATCGCCGAGCTGGCGGAACGGGGCCTGACCGGCGTCGAGGTGGATCACCCCGATCACGATCCGGCGACGCGCCGCCGGCTACGGGGCCTCGCCGACGACCTCGGCCTGGTCCGGACCGGGTCGAGCGACTACCACGGCAGCAACAAGACCCTCGTCATCGGCCAGGAGACCACGGAACCCGACCAGTTCGAGGCTCTGCTCGCGCAGGCCACCCGCGCTCCGGTGGCGGCGTCGTGACCGAGTTCTTCAGCGTCACCCTGTTCCTGGAGGCGTCGATCACCCTGCTGGTGATCATGGATCCGCCCGGGACGGTCCCGGTGTTCCTGAGCCTCGTGGGCCGCAAGACGCCCTCCGCGAGGGCCAAGGCCGCACGGCAGGCCGTGCTCGTGTCGCTTCTCGTCGTCACGTTGTTCGCGGTGGCGGGGGAGTTCATCCTCGTCTACCTCGGCATCGGCATTCCCGCGCTGCAGGGTGCGGGCGGATTGCTGCTGTTGCTGGTGGCGCTCGACCTGTTGACGGGCAAGGGCACGTCGCAACCGGAGGCGGCGGAGGACGTCAACGTGGCGCTCGTGCCGCTGGGCACGCCGCTGCTCGCCGGCCCGGGCGCCATCGCGGCGACCATCGTGTTCGTGCGCGAGGCGCAGGGGCACGTCGGTTCGTACGTGGCGCTGGGGGCGGCCATCGTTGCCGTGCACCTGGTGCTGTGGGGGTGCATGAGGTACTCGGGTGTGCTCATCCGGGTGGTGCGGGAAAGCGGCATCACCCTGCTGGCCAAGGTCGCGGGTCTGCTGCTGGCCGCCATCGCCGTCGATCTGGTGGCCGACTCGATCCGCGGCTTCATCGAGGGGGCGTGACATGGAACAGCTCGGGTTCGACTTCGGCGTCGAGCCGCAGCCGCTGATCAAGGTGACGCCCGCGAGGCTGTCGCTCTACGACGACTGCCCTCGGCGCTACCGCATGACCTACCTCGATCGGCCCGCCCCGGTGCGCACCGGGCCGTGGGCGCACAACACGGTGGGCGCGGTGGTGCACAACGCGCTGCGGGAACTGTTCGCCCTCCCGGCGCGGCGGCGGACGCCCGAGCGGGCGGCGAAGCTCGTCGCGGAGCACTGGCGCAGCGCGGGATTCGCCGACGCGGTGCAGGTCGCACGGTATGCCGAGGCGGCTCGGCGTTGGGTCGCCGACTATGTCGAGCACCACGGCGCGGAGGCCGATGTCGTCGGCCTCGAACGGTGGGTGTCGGCGAGGGTCGGCAGCGATCCGAGCGCACCGTCGTTGCTCGTGGAGGGCCGGGCCGACCGCATCGACCGGCGTGGAGGCGAGTTGGTCGTCGTCGACTACAAGACGGGTCGGCGCGCCCTGCAGGACGCGGACGCGCAGCGGTCCCAGGCGTTGGCCCTTTACGCCGTCGCGGCGCGCCGCACCCTGCACGCGCCCTGTTCGCGGGTCGAACTGCATCACGTTCCCACGGGCACCGTCGCGGTCGCGGAGCACACCGAGAAGACGTTGGGCGAGCACGTGCGCAAGGCCGAGGAGACCGCCACGGCCACCCGTGCCGCGGCCGATAGGCTCACCGAGGGGGGCGATCCGGATCACCTCTTCCCTGCGCGACCGGCGCCTCGTTGTGCCTGGTGCGAACTGCGTCCCAGCTGCCCCGAAGGAAAGCAGGCGGCACCCGCCGCTCGCCCCTGGGACTTGCTGGCGCCGACGACGTGACGACGATTGACGGAGTGACATGGCAGAGCCGGACACGGTGGAGTTGAGCGTGCCCGCCGAGCCGACTCGGGCTCGGGTCCGGGTGTGGCGGGGACTCACGGGCGCCCTCGTGGCGGGGTGGGGTGCGGTCGTCGTCGTCCTCGTGGTCGCTCAGGTCGTGGCGTGGAGCGGCGGCGGGGAGGGCCCCGGTGCGTTCGAGCTCGTCGGACACGCCGTCGGCCTCGTGTTCGCCGGGGGAGCGCAGTTCGTCGCGGAACGCAGCGACGGTGTACGGGCGGGAGCGGCGGGCGCGGCGATCGCCCTGCTCACCCTCGTGATGCTGTGGGTCTTCTGGTGGTCGTGAGCGGCGGCGCCGCTCATCCGGCGTCGCGGCCGAGCCAGCGTCTCCAGCGTGGGAGCAGCGCCGCGAGCAAGGCGGCCGGATTCTCCGTGTTCGGTGAGTGGGCCGCGTCCGGGACGACGACGAACTCGGCACCGAGCCGGCGAGCCATGTCCTGCTGACTCGGCACGCTCCACGCGTCGTCGTGCGCTCCGGTGACGACGAGGCCCGGTGTCGCGCCGGCCCGCAGGGCCGCCGCCAGGTCGTCCACGAGGTCGGGTTCGTGGCGCAGCCCGTGGGCCATGCCGAGCAGACAGGCTGCGGACGTCGCCACGAAACGGGTCCGGAGGAACTCGGACAGCGCGTCCGGCGCACGGTCGACGCTGCCGTCGCCCAACGCGGCGGTCAGCTGCTGCCGCACCGCGTACGCCGCGCCGACACCGCCCTGCCGCAACAGGACCTCCCCCGCGTCCAGAGCTCGGCGGCGGGGACCGGGCGGAAGCGCCGCGGGCCCGCTGCACAGCAGGGTCAGTCCCGCGACCGGGGCTCCGGCGAGGACCGCGCCCCGCGCCACGTGCCCGCCGTAGGAGTGCCCGAGCAGGACGACGGGACCGTCCGCGGCGAACGACGTCGCGAGGTCGGCCACCACCTTGCCCAGTTCCGCCGGGCGGTACGCCGACTCGTCGTGCGGGCCGGGTGACTCGAACTGCCCGGGAAGGTCGACGGCCACCGGCAGGATGCCCGCCGCGGCGATGCCGTCGAGCAGGGGAGCGAAGTCCTCTTTGGACCCCGTGTAGCCGGGAACGAGCAGAGCGCTGCCCACGGTGTCGC
The DNA here is from genome assembly GCF_000231055.2 of Saccharomonospora azurea NA-128. Taxonomy (GTDB): domain Bacteria; phylum Actinomycetota; class Actinomycetes; order Mycobacteriales; family Pseudonocardiaceae; genus Saccharomonospora; species Saccharomonospora azurea. Next base: position 3,679,193 of record NZ_CM001466.1, read on the forward strand.
CCGGACGAGGGCCCTGCAGCGCAGCCACCGGCCCGTGTGGACCGTCGAGCTCGACTCGCGTGGCTCCGTGGGGGCTCAGTGCGGACGACGGGCGCGGCTGGCTCATCCGATCATCGTAGTGCCACCAGGGTGCCGCCCCGTTGTTCGAGCAGGACCGGACCCGTGGCCTCCAGCTCGACCGGCCCGGAGTGACCGCGCCGGTCGACGGCGACGGTGCGGGTCACGGCGCCGGTGCGTTCGTCGAGCGCCGCGAGACCGCCGGGAATGGGCACGACGTACTCGCCCGCGAACACGGTGCCCGCGCCGAGGGTGCCCTCGACCGTCCACCGGGGCCGCAGGTCGGGCAGCGAGAGGGCGACGGTGCTGGAGCCCGTGAACCAGTACAGCTGCTCGCGGCCGACGGCGGTGGAGACCGCGCCCGACTCGGGTACGGCGGCGAGGTCGTCGGACGGGACGGCGAGATCGAACGTGCCGACCTGCTTGCCGCCGTAGTCCCAGACGAACAGTTGTCGCCGCTCGGGCAGCGCCACCGCCACCCGTTCGTCCGACATGGCCACGAGCTGGGCCGTCGTCTCGGGCAGCAGGGCGCTGAACACCTGCTCGGGTTCGTCGGCCTCGTCGCCCGCGGCCTTCAGCACCGTCAGTCGGGCGCCGGTCTCGTTCGGGCAGTGTTCGATCACACCCACCCGGTCGCCTCCCGCCGCGACCGTGGAGTAGTGGCAGTCCGGCCTGGGCTGGCGGTTGGGGTTGACGGGCGCGGGCACCCGACCGTATTCGAGGGTCTTCACCAGGTCGCTGCGCCACGTGTTGATCAACCGGGTGCCGGTCGTGGTCACGTGGCCGCCGTCGACGACGAGCCGGGTGGGTGACTCGGCGTCACCGTTGCGTTGAGCGGTGCGTTGCCCGGTCGCCGGGTCCAGCTGAGTCACCTCGCTGCACCCGGCGTCCTTGCGGTACACGGCGACGGCCTTCGACCACGCGGTACCGACGGTGCAGAGTTCCAGGTCGCGGCCGTACTCCCAGCGCACCTCGCCGGTGAGCGGATCGCGGCCCGCGACCGTGCCGTCCGAGCCCGTGATCACAAAGCCGCCCTGGGCGAGCGGCACCGGGGTGGCGGCGCTGTCGGCGCGCCACCGTTCCGCGAGACTGCCGGGCACCGACGCCGGTCCTTCGAGGCGCGGCGGCGGTTCCGAGGCCGTGCGGTGGGTGGTGGCGTGGCTGTCGCTGAACAGCCAGACCACCACGCCCGCGGCGACGCACACGACGGCCAGCGCCGTGGCCAGCACCCGGTCGCGCCGCCGGTTCCAGGGAGAACGCCGTGACGCGCGAGCACGCTGCGAGTCCTCACCGGTGGTGTCGCGGGCGCCGTCGTGCAGGCCGCCCGGAGTGTGCTCCGCGTCCGGCGCGGAGCTCTCCGCCGGGCCCGGCGCGTCCTCGTTCTCCGGCCTGGTCTCCGGCGGAGGCGAGGTCGTCTCGGGAGGGTGCTCGTCGGGCCGTCCGGACGGGGTGCTCACGCGCCCTAGTCTGCCTCCGCCGCGGCTTCGGTGGTGTTGGTGGGGTTGCCGCCCACCGCGGCGCCGCGGGTCCTGCGGCGGCGACGGCGGCGTGCGGGCCGCTCGCCGCTGTCGCTGTGTGACGACTCCTCCTTGTCGGCCGGCGCGACGTGTTCGGCCGTCGGCGTGTGCGGCGCGCCGCTGCGGGTCCGGCGCCTGCGCGGGCGGGTGTTGTCGGACGTCGCGTCGTCGCCGGCGTGCGTGGGGCGCTCGGTCGCGTCCTGCGTGGCGGAGGAGATCTCCCGTCCACTGCGGGTGCGCCTGCGCTGGCGCGTGCGCTTGCGCGGCGCGTCCGCCCGGCCCTCGTCCCGGCTCCGGGTCCGATGCCGCTTGCCTCCGAAGTCCTCCTCGTCCTCGGCGGCGAGTCCGGCGCGCGTGCGCTTGGACAGCGGGAGTCGTCCGGTGGCGGTCTCCGGGATGCCGAGGTCGGTGAACAGATGCGCCGAGGTCGAGTAGGTCTCCACGGGCTCCGGCATGTTCAGCCCGAGCTCGTCGGAGATCAGCTTCCAGCGGGGGATCTCGTCCCAGTCGACCAGCGTGATCGCCACGCCGGTCTTGCCCGCCCGGCCGGTGCGACCGATGCGGTGCACGTAGGTCTTCTCGTCTTCGGGCGTCTGGTAGTTGATGACGTGCGTCACGTCGTCGACGTCGATGCCGCGAGCGGCGACGTCGGTGGCCACGAGCACGTCCACCTTCCCGGAGCGGAACGCCCGCAGTGCCTGTTCCCGGGCGCCCTGGCCGAGGTCGCCGTGGACGGCCGCGGCGGCGAACCCACGCTCGGTGAGGTCGTCGGCGACCTTCTGCGCGGTCCGCTTCGTGCGGGTGAAGATCATGGTCAGTCCGCGGTTCTCCGCCTGGAGCACCTTGGCCACGAGTTCGGGCTTGTCGAGCGAGTGCGAGCGGTAGACGAACTGCGTGGTCCGTTCGTGGACCGCTCCGGCCTCGTTGTCCTCGGCCCTGATGTGGGTCGGCTGACGGAGGAAGGTCCTCGCGAGCGTGAGGATCGGGCCGGGCATCGTGGCCGAGAACAGCATCGTCTGCCGCTGCTCGGGCACCATCCGCAGGATGCGCTCGATGTCGGGCAGGAAGCCCAGGTCGAGCATCTCGTCGGCCTCGTCGAGCACGAGTGTGGCGACCTTGCCGAGCACCAGGTGGCGCTGTTCGGCGAGGTCCAGGAGCCTGCCCGGTGTGCCAATGACCACGTCGACGCCGTCGCGCAGCGACTTGATCTGCGACTCGTAGGGGCGTCCGCCGTAGATGGACGCGATGCGCACGCCGAGGTGCTTGCCCGCGTTCTCGAGGTCCTGGCTGACCTGCACGCACAGCTCACGCGTGGGCACCACGACGAGTGCCTGCGGGGTGCCGTCGCCGGGCAGCGCGAGCCGCTGCAGCAGCGGCACGCCGAAGCCGAGGGTCTTGCCCGTTCCGGTGCGGGCCTGGCCGATGACGTCGTCGCCGGACAGGGCGAGCGGGAGCGTCAGGGCCTGAATGTCGAAGGTCCGCTCGATACCCGAGGCGTCCAGCGCCCGGACGATCTCCGGGTGGACGCCGAGCTCGGCGAAGGTCGGGTTGGAGGGGGACACGGTGGCGTTGTCGGGGGCTGTGCCCGTCGCCGGGTCGGTCGTGGGGTTGTCGTTGCGTTCGATGTCGAATCGCCTCTCTCATACCAGCGCGCACAGCCGGTTGCTCACGGCTTGTCGACCACCACGCGAAAAAGCGCTTCGCTTCGCGACGTGTCACACGAAACGGAGTGGGACGCCGCTGGAGGCGTGCACGCACATTGTCAATACGGAGTGAAGTGGTGCGACGGAAGACGGCGTAGGAGAACCGGCGCCTGGTTCGGCACTGCGTTGTGTCCGGAGCTTGTCCGGACCGTCGTGCCGAGCGCCTCATGTGCGCCATCTCGACGTCGTTGCACTACACGAGGCCACCTTCACTACCAGTCGACAGTCTAACCTGTCCAGTCCCCGACGCCCGGTGCGTCGCCCGGTGCGGCGGCGTGTTGTTGGTCTCGTTGTGGCCTGAACTACGGTTGTTTCCGTGACTGACGCGAAGGCTGGTGGCACCGAAGGAACCCGCTCGATCGGGGCGGGCGTCGTCGATCTGCTCGGCGTGCTCGCGTACAGCGAGCTCTCGGCGTTCGACCGGCTGGCCGAGGATGCGCGCACCGCACCGTCGCTGGCCGGGCGGGCCGCGCTCGCGTCGATGGCGGCGGCCGAGATGGGGCACTACGGGCTGCTGGAGCGCTACCTCTCCGACCGCGGGGTCTCGGTCGAGGACGCCATGCGCCCGTTCATGCGCCACATCGACGCGTTCCAGCAGTCCACCGCGCCGAGGACGTGGCTGGAATCGCTGGTCAAGGCCTACGTCGTGGACAACCTGGCCGCCGATCTGTATCGCGAGCTGGCCGGGGTCCTCGACGACGAGACCCGCGACCTGGTGTTCACCGTGCTCGGAGACACCGGCTACACCGCGTTCGCCCAGCGCGAAGTCGCGGCGGCGATCGAGAACGACACCCCGATGCGCGACCGGCTCGCCCTCTGGAGTCGTCGGCTGCTCGGCGAGGCGTTGACGCAGGCCCAGTACGTGGTCGCGGAAAGCGACGGCCTCGCCGAGCTCATCGTGGCGGGAACCGGCGACCTCTCGGGCATCGCGGCGCTGTTCCGGAAGCTGCAGCAGCAGCACACCAAGCGGATGCAGACCCTCGGTCTCGGCTAGCCTTGATCCGACGAACAGTCACGACTAGGCGGAGGTCGCAGTGGAGGTCAAGATCGGCATCAAGGACGCGCCGCGGGAGCTCGTGGTGGCCAGCAATCTCTCATCCGACGAGGTGGAGAAGCAGGTTGCCGACGCGCTGAGTGCCGACGACGGCCTGTTCCGGCTCACCGACGACAAGGGCCGCAAGTACCTGGTGCCTGCCGACCGCATCGCCTACGTCGAGATCGCGCCGTCCGACGTCCGCCGAGTCGGTTTCGCCGTCGGTTCCTGACGTCTCGAAGTCCCCCCGAGCCACCCTCCGCCCTGCTCGACAGCGGGCGGAGGGTGGCTCGGTGGTTGACAGGTGGTCTCTAGTCCTGCGCGGGCGCCAGGTCCGCCAGCGAGGTGGGCACGAAGAACGGGGGCCTGCTCGTGCCCATGATCCGGTAGCGGTCCCACGGGTCGGGGTCGGAGATCTCGCCGTGAGCGCTGCCCTCGGGTGTGCGGATCTCCACCGTGCGCTTCTTGCCGTCCGCGAGCTCGGAGAGCCGCTGGTCGGCCTTGATCCGGCCGTACCAGTGGTAGTAGCCGTCGATGGGCTGGAAGTGCCCGCGCAGCTCCACCTCGACGTCGAGTTCGGTGTTCTCGTCGAGGTGCAGCGTGGCGGTGCCCGTGTAGCCGTCCTCGTCGTGCTCGTGTCCGCTCACGATGGTTCTCCCGTCGACTCGTGGGCAACAGTGTCGCCGGCTTTCGCAGGGCCGGCTTTCAGCGTGACGACCTTGTTGGCGTCCAGTGGTTTGTCGGGATCCAGCACGATCCCGTGCTGACGGGTCAGCCCGTCGATGGCCGCCCAGATGATCTGCGTCAGATACTCCACGACGCTGTCGCGGCTCATGGTGCGCTTGTCCAGCCACCACTCGCCGGTGTTCTGCACCATGCCGACGATGCCGTAGGCCCACGGTTCGGCCGCGCCGGAATCCATGTTGAGCATCCGCATGTAGTCGCCGAGCAGGGCGGTGATCGCGGTGGCGATGACCTCCTTGTCCTCGGCGACCACGTCGGCGTCCACCGGCCGATCGGCGATCGGAGTGTGGGCCAGCAACCGGTAGAGGTTCGGGTGCTCCTCGATCACCGAGAAGAACGCGTCGAGCGCCATCCGGATACGGGGGACGGGCGCGAGTTCGGCGTTGATCGCCGGGATGAGCCGTTCGAACAGGATCTCGGTGCCCCGGCGCCCGAGCGCGAGGTACAGGTCGGCCTTGTCCTCGAAGTGGCGGTAGAGCACCGGTTTGGTGACTCCCGCGGCCGCGGCCACGTCCTCCATCCCGACGTCGGGACCGTGTTCCGCGAGCGCCCTCAACGCGGCGTCGACGAACTCGGCACGGCGTGCGATCCGGTGCTTGCGCCAGCGGTCGCGTCGCGCGTCGCCGCCTGGCTTCGCTGCGGAGTCGCGCGATCGCCCGCCGGCGCGGCTGGAGCGGTTGACACGGTCGACCATGTTGGTCATGCTACCAGAAGTAACTGTTACCGGAAGTTACATCAAGGGGAAGGTGGTGGGCCGCGATGACGCGCGCCGTGACGGAGTCGAGCCGCGAGAAGACCGCCCAGCGGCTGCTGAGGTCGTCGGCCAACAAGTTCTACGACCCCGAGATCGACATCGACTGGGACGCGCCGCTGGTCGAGGGCAAGCGCTACCTGCCCGAGGAGCGCTCCAGCCTCTACGGCACGCAGCTGTGGGACCGCCTCACGCCCGAGCAGCGCATCGAACTCGGCAAGCACGAGCTCGCGAGCATCGCCACCAACGGCATCTGGTTCGAGGTGCTCCTCATGCAGATGCTGCTCAAGGAGGTCTACGACGCCGACCCCACGACCGAGTTCGCCCAGTACGCGTTGACGGAGATCGCGGACGAGTGCCGCCACTCGACGATGTTCGCCCGCTTCAGTGACCGCGTCGGCTGCCCGCACTACGGTCCGGTGCCCTGGCGCAAGCGGCTCGGCAAGCTGCTCAACGTGCTCGCCTACGGCCCCGCCATGTACGGGTCGATCCTCGTGGCCGAGGAGATCCTCGACCGGCTGCAGCGCGAGCAGATGAACGACCCCGACATCCAGCCCCTCGTGCGCATGGTGAACCGCATCCACGTGCTGGAGGAGGCCCGGCACGTGACGTTCGCGCGCGAGGAGGTCAAGCGCCGGATGAGCACGCTCCGGGGGCCGGAGCGCGCGTACCAGCAGTGGCTCCTCGCGGTGGTCTCGAACGAGATCACCCACAGCCTGATCAACCCCAACGTGTACAAGGCCGTCGGCATCCGGCCGAGGGACGGACAGCGGGCCGCCGAGGCGAACCCGTACTGGCAGGAGACCATCCGGTACACCGGCGAGCGCATCATGGGCTTCCTCGACGAGGTCGGTCTCGTCGGTGCGCCCGGGATGCCCTGGTGGCGGCGTTCGTTCCTGCTCGGGGCGCGGTGAGCGAACGGTGAAGGCACGCGATCTGACCATGGCGGACGGGACCGTTCTGGCCGTCGAGGAGGACGGTCCCGCCGACGCCGATATCACCGTCGTGCTCGTACACGGGTGGACGCAGGACCGCCGGACCTGGGACCGCGTCCTCCCACTGCTGCCGCCCGGGGTCCGGTGGGTGCGCTACGACCTGCGGGGCCACGGGGCGTCGGCGCCGCCGGCGCCGGGCACCGCGACCATCGACCGGCTGGCCGACGACCTCGTCGAGGTGGTCGAGGCCGTCGCCCCCACCGGGCGGCTCGTGCTCGCGGGCCACTCCATGGGCGGCATGACGATCATGGCGCTGGCGGACCGGTACCCGGAGCTGGTGCGTGCTCGCGTCGAGGGCACCGCATTCGTGTCCACCGCGTGCTCGCACATGAGCCGGGTGACCCTGGGGCTGCCCGGCGTGTGGGGAGCCCTCGCGCACCGGGTCGAGCGCAGGCTCGCCGGAATGCTCACCCGCTACCGCCGCGACCGGCTCCCGCTCAGCCGGACCGCGGCGAGGCTGGGTGCCCGGTGGCTGGTCTTCGGCCGCAGGCCCCGCCCCGCCGACGTCGCGATGGTGGCCGACCAGCTGCTGCGCGCCCACCCGGCGAGCGTGGGAGCGTTCCAGACCGAGATCGGCCTGCACGACCGCACGACGGCGTTGTCGGTGCTGCGCGACACCCCCGGCGTGGTCATGTCGGGCACGGCCGACCGGCTCTGCACCACCCGCCACGCCCGCGCCATCGCCGACGAGCTGCACGAAGGCAGACTCGTGCTGTGCCCCGGAGCGGGGCACATGCTGCCGCAGGAACGGGCGACCGAGGTCGCCGAGGAGATCGCGACGCTGTGCCGGGTGGCGGCGACGTCACCGGCCGCCTGAGGGAGCCGGAACCGTTCCCTCTCTCCGGTCAGTCACGACCGGAGAGAGGGAACCCGGCACCGATCCCGCGCCAGGCGAGCGTCGAGATCAGGGACACGGCCTCTTCCTGCGACATCGAGCTGTTGGCCAGCCAGAACCGGGCTCCGACCTGACTCATCCCGACGAGCCCGACGGCGAGCAGTCGCGCCTTCTCCTCGTCGAGGCCCGCGTCGGCCGTGATCGTCTCGGTGATGGCGTCGACGCTGGCCGTCGTCGCCCTGTCCACGGCCTCCTGCACGTCGGGCTCGCCGCGCAGGTCCGACTCGAAGACCATGCGGAACGCGCCCGCGTCGCCGTTGACGAACTCGAAAAACGCGCCGACCGCGTTGCGGACGCGTTGCTTGTTGTCGGTGGTGGACGCCAGCGCCTGCTGCACGGCGTTCACCAGGTTGTCGACGTGGCTTTCCAGCAACGCGATGTAGAGGTCGAGCTTGCCGGGAAAGTGCTGGTAGAGGACGGGTTTGCTCACTCCGGCACGCTCGGCGATGTCGTCCATGGCCGCCGCGTGGTAGCCGTTGGCCGCGAACACCTCCTGCGCGGCAGCCAGCAACTGCGCGCGGCGCTCCGTCCGCGGAAGCCGGACACCGCGGCCGAGCGGTGTCGCGTTCGCCTCATCCGAGACCTGCTGTGCCTGTCCCGTCTCCGTCATCCCCGCCTCCAGTCGTGCGTCCCACCGAACACTACTCGTGGGTACGTACCGCACGCCAAGCGCCAGGGGCGTCAGGCATGCTGTCACTGTGTCCGAAACACGCACTGGTTCACCCAGAAGCCTGACATCCGCTGGACCGGCTGCCCGGCCACCGCTGACCCACGTGCCGCTGTCCACCACACCGCTCGCCGATCTCGACCGCACGTCCGGCCCCTGGCCCGGGGAGACCCGGCGGGTGGGTGAGCTGGAGCTGTACGTGCGGCGCACCGTCGGCGGCGGCGCTGGCGGCGCTGACGGCGCTGTTGTGTCGCCGGTGTCTCCGGCGGACCAGTCTGCCACGGTGGTCTACGTGCACGGGCTCGGCGGCTCGTCGACCAACTGGACGGACCTCGGCGCACTTCTCGCCGGTCACGCGTCGGGACACGCCCTCGACCTGCCCGGATTCGGCTTCTCGGAGCCGATCGACGGCTTCCCCTTCAGCCTCGCCGCGCACGCGGGTGTGCTCGCCGACTACCTGTCCGAGCACACCGACGCGCCGGTGCACCTCGTCGGCAACTCGATGGGCGGGGCGATCTCCATGCTCGTCGCCGCGCACCGGCCCGAGCTCGTGCGCACGTTGACCCTCGTCTCACCGGCCGTCCCCGACCTCCGCCCCGACCCGCGCCGGTTGTCCGACCCCAGGCTGGCGCTCGCGTACCTTCCCGTGCTGGGCAAGCGGGCCCGACGGCAGCTCGCGGCCATGACGCCGCGGCAGCGGGCCGAGCAGGTCATCCGCCTGTGTTTCGCCGACCCGTCCGCGTTCCCCGCCCATCGCTTCGACGAGCTGGTCGAGGAACACGGTGCCCGCGTCGCCTACGACTGGGCCGAGCGCGCGATGTCGCGCAGCACACTGGAGATCTTCCGCACCTGGTTCACCCGGGGCACCGGATCGCTGTGGTCGGTGGCTCCGCGCATCGGCGCTCCCACGCTCGTGGTGTGGGGCACGCAGGACCGCGTCATCTCCGTGCGCAGGGCTCCCCGGACGGCGCGGCTCATTCCCCGGGCACGGCTGCTGGTCCTCCCCAGGACGGGGCACGTCGCGCAGATGGAGCGACCCACGACCGTGGCGAGGGCGATGCTCGGCATGTGGGAGAGCGTCGAGGCCGGTCACTGGTGAGGGACGGCTCCGCCGAACGGGCGACGGACGATCCGCCGAACGTGTCGAGCCACGCGCGGAGACGCGCGCCGGAGTGTGGCACTCTGAAGCCGTGGAGCGGGTAACAGAAGGAGCACGGAACAGCGACTGGGACGTTGCGTCAGCCGGTCACGATCCTGCTGATGCCCGTGGCGCGTCCGTGTCGTCGGCGGATTCGGTGCCCCCGGAGGCCGACGACGATCCGGAGTTCGAGTCCGAGTCGGAGGCCCTCGGCAGACGACGCACGGCGGAGCCGCTGCGCGCGTCGTGGCAGCCCGCCGGAGCGACCCCGCCCGAACGCCCCCGGCGGTCGGGTGTCAAGAAGTTCACCGCCACCTTCGGGTGGCGCGCCTACCTCGTGCCGATCCTGCTCGTCGTCACCGCCCTCGTCGTGTGGGACACCACCCAGAACGCCGCACCGAGCGGGTCCGACTCGGCCGCCGGCGACACGTCTGGTGGAGGGGACGGCGGGGCGGCCCAGTCGTCCGCCGTCGCCACCGAGATCCCCGCCGGGGAGATCCGGCTCGACATCCCCACCGCGGAGCTTCCCGACGGAGGCGACTACAGCAAGAGCGGGCAGGGGGCCTGGCACACCGTTCCGCTCTCCGAGGACAGCGGCGACCGGGTGGGCGACGCCGGGCAGCTGTTCACCTACACCGTCGACGTGGAAGACGGCCTCGACCCGGGCAGCTTCGGTGGCGACGACGTCTTCGCCTCCACCGTCGAGGCCACGCTGTCGGACGACCGGAAGGGCTGGGTGGGCACCGGCGACGTGTCACTGCAACGAGTCGACGACAGCCACCCCGAGCCGGATTTCCGCGTCAGCCTGACCTCACCCGCCACCACGAAGGAACTCTGCGGCGACGCGATCAAGTACGAGGCGTCCTGCTACACGAGCGCGCACGGCCGCGTCGTCATCAACCTGGCCCGCTGGGTGCGCGGGGCGAAGGCGTTCGGCGGCAACATGATCAACTACCAGCAGTACGTCGTCAACCACGAGGTCGGGCACGCACTCGGCAACGGGCACGTCGGCTGCGACAAGGACGGCGGGCTGGCGCCGGTGATGATGCAGCAGACCTTCGGCGTCGCCAACGACTACGTCGCCAAGCTCAACGACCTGCCCGGTGGCGACCGCGACGCCGTGCCCGCCGACGGCAAGATCTGCCTGCCCAACGCGTGGCCCGTGCCACAGCCGAAGGGCGATTGACCGGTCGACAACCGGCACATCCCGCCCACGATGTGGACGCGGGAAGACCCAGCCCTCTCGCGCGGTTATAGATGGCGACAGACCGCGAACGCGCGAGATGGAGGACTGATGTCTGGTACTGAGGGCGGAACGCCGCAAGCCACGCTTCCGCCGCTCGTCGAGCCGGCCGCCGAGCTCACCAAGGATGAAGTCGCGCGCTACAGCCGGCACCTCATCATTCCGGATGTCGGCGTGGACGGCCAGAAGCGACTGAAGAACGCCAAGGTTCTGATCATCGGCGCCGGTGGGCTGGGCAGTCCCGCCCTGCTGTACCTCGCCGCGGCGGGAGTCGGCACGCTGGGTGTCATCGACTTCGACGTCGTGGACGAGTCGAACCTCCAGCGCCAGGTCATCCACGGCGTGTCCGACGTCGGCAAGCCGAAGGCCGTCTCGGCGCAGGAGTCCGTCGCCGAGATCAACCCGTTCGTCAACTTCGTGACGCACACCGAGCAGCTGACCACCGAGAACGCGGTGGAGCTGTTCAGCCAGTACGACCTGATCCTCGACGGCACGGACAACTTCGCCACGCGCTACCTCGTCAACGACGCCGCCGTGCTCGCCGGCAAGCCGTACGTGTGGGGCTCGATCTTCCGATTCGAGGGCCAGGTGAGCGTCTTCTGGGAGGACGCGCCGAACGGCAAGGGCCTGAACTACCGCGACCTGTACCCCGAGCCCCCGCCTCCCGGCATGGTGCCGTCGTGCGCCGAGGGCGGTGTGCTGGGTGTGCTGTGCGCGTCGATCGGCTCCATCATGGTGACCGAGGCGATCAAGCTCATCACCGGCATCGGTGAGCCGCTGCTGGGCCGGCTCGTCACCTACGACGCCCTGGAGCTGCGCTACCGCGAGGTGAAGATCCGGAAGGACCCGGAGACGCCCAAGATCACCGAGCTCATCGACTACGAGGCGTTCTGCGGTGTGGTGTCCGACGACGCTCAGCAGGCGGCGTCCGGCCACACGATCACGCCCGCGGAGTTGAAGGCGAAGTTCGACGCCGGCGAGAACTTCGAGCTGATCGACGTCCGCGAGCCGCACGAGTACGAGATCGTCAACATCAAGGGCGCGAAGCTGATCCCGAAGGACCGCATCCTGTCCGGCGAGGCGCTGGCCGAGCTGCCGCAGGACAAGCCGATCGTGCTGCACTGCAAGTCGGGTGCTCGCTCGGCGGAGGCCCTCGCGGCGCTGCACAAGGCGGGCTTCGCCGACGCCAGCCACCTCGGTGGCGGGGTCCTGGCGTGGGCGCGTCAGGTGGACCCCAGCCTCCCGACGTACTGACCCGAGACGCCGAGCACCGTGTCCGCCGCTCAGCGACGCATGTTCGCACTTCCCGTACGGGCGGTGCGTGCACAGACTGCGGACACGAGTGCACAGACTGCGGACACGCCGGTGTGGGGTGAACCCCACCGGCGTGTCCGCAGTTCATGAACGCGTGTTCGCAGTTCGGCGGGGTACCGTCTCGGCGTGATTCAGGGACCGCCGCCACCGGAGCACACGCGCCGGGCCTTCGGGCTGGGCGGTGCCGACGTCGAACCGCTCGGCGGAACGGGCTGGCGCTGCGGTGACGTGGTGCTGGAACCCGTACACGACCGCGCGCAGGGCGTGTGGTTGTCACGGATCCTCGCCGCACTCGACGTGCCCGAGCTGCGGATCGCCCGCCCCATCGGCGCCACCGACGGGCGGTGGGTCGTCGGCGGCTGGCGGGCGCGCCGCCTGCTGACGGGCTCGCCCGAACACCGCCCGGAGGAGACCGTTCTCGCCGCGGTGCGGCTGCACCGGGCGACCGCCACCTTCGAACGCCCGTCCTTCCTCGACGACCGGCAGGACGTCTTCGCGGTCGCCGAACGCATGGCGTGGGACGAGGAACGACGCGAGCTCGACGAGGCCAAGGGCGGGAGACTGTTCGAGATCCTCGCGCCGTCCCGTCGACCGGTGTGGGGCGCCGACCAGCTCGTGCACGCCGAACTGTTCGGCACGCTCCTCTTCGACGGCGACCAGCCACCGGCCCTGGTGGGTTTCGTGCCGCACTTCCGGCCCGCCGAGTGGGGCGCCGCGGTCGCGGCCGTGGACGCCGTGGCGTGGGGCGGCGCCGACGGCACGTTGCTGCGGCACTGGTCCCACCTGCCCGAGTGGTCGCAACTCCTGCTCCGCGCCGTCCTCTTCCGCCTCGCCTGGCACGCCCTGCATCCCCGGTCGAGCGCCGCCACCCTCGACGGCCTGCGCCGCGTCGCCGGTGAGGTCACCGAACTGCTCTAGCCCTCCACCCATTCGCCGCGCTCACGTCCACGTGACGCGCAGCGATTCGGTCCCGCGCGCCGCACACACCCGCTCGGCCTCGTCCTCCGCGGCCGCCCTCGCCCGCGCCGACAGCGGCAGCAACGCCGTCATCGTCACGTCCAGTCGGCGGCCGGACCTCGTCGCCCGCCACGTGCCCGCGATCTCGCCGTCGGCGAGGATCGTGCCCGGATTCCCGAGGATCTTCCACACCTCCTTGCGATGCGCGGGGTCCGGCACGAGCAGGGCGCGGTCCCGCGCCTGCACCAGCGGATCCTTCGGCGGGAGCAGGCGAACCGTGTTCGGCTCCGGCGGGTTCTCCAGCAGCGGCACCGCGTCGGCGGGGATCGCGCCGCGCCGCCCCTCCACCGACACGTCCACGAGGTCGTCGGGCCACATCGTGCGCGTCAGCACGGCTTTCGTGGTGCCGACGAACCCGGCGGCCTCGGTGGCGGTGGCCGGGCCGTGCAGCCGCAGGTACGACCTCACCACCTCGGCCGCCGCACGGGGATCCGGGCGACGCGCCAGTGGCGGTCGGGGACGCAGCGGCACCAGCGTGGCGGGGGACGAACCCGGTTCCAGCGCGACCCCGGCCAACGGCGTGGCCAGCCGCATGAGCTGGTCGTGGATGTGCGTCGCCTGGCAGCGCCGACACCACAGCGAGAGCCCGTCCGGGATCACCTTCGTCACCGCTTCGCTCGCCGCACCCTTGGTCATGGTGCGCGTGACGACGTCGCGCAGTGCCTGGGCGGCGGTGCGGATCGCCTCGTCCGCGGGCATCCCGGCCGCCGCGAGGTCGCGGCGCTGCCAGCTCAGCCGGGCGGCGGCGTCGGCGGCGTCCCACGGCGGGAGAGTGGTGATCAGCGCACGGAACTCGGCCGCGCGGTGGTAGTGCGGGGCGCCCCGGTGCGACCACGCCAGGACCAGCCGGTCGTCGTCGCCCGGGGCGGGCGCCGGGTCTCCGTCCAGGCGTGCCAGCAGCGCGAGCTCCGCACTGCCGCGCTGGTCGTCCTGGACGCCGAGATCGAACACCCGCAGTGCCACGGGATCCGCGCCGGAGTCGCGGTGCAGGCCCTGCGCCGCGATCCGGTACGCCATGGCCTGGTCTCGATCGATGTCGAGCATCGTGACCTTCCCGAGTCTGTCGAACCTCCGCGACCGCTGTCAGGCGAAGCGGTAGTCGAACGTGTAGGGCACCGTCTGCGAGGCCGACGCCGCCGTGCCGCTGCCGGTCAGTCCCGTGAGCTCGCCCGTCGCCGATCCCGGCACGACGGTGAAGCGGTCGGAAATGCCGTCGTCGGAGTACGCGACGTCGTGCCGGACGACGAACGAGCCCGAACGGCCCGCGACGCTGCCCTCGATGCGGGAGTACCCCGGAGCTCGCTGCTCACCGTGGCCGGTCGGCTCGTCGTAGTACAGGAGGTAGTCGACGGTCGCCGAGCCGGTGATCACGCCCTGGTAGGTGAACGTGGCATGGGCGTGGGCGTAGCGGGGGCCGGTCTCGTCGCCCGCGACGACGTGCTCGTCCCAGCTGGTCATGGTGTAGGTGTTCGTGCTCATGCCGACCAGCCTCGCGCCGAAACCTGCCATCTCCTGTCAGTTTTCTCGAGCAGAATGGGCGACATGCGGGCGAGCAGGTTGTTGTCGCTGGTGCTGCTGCTCCAGAACCGCGGGCGCATGACGGCGCAGGCGCTGGCCGACGAGCTGGAGGTGTCGGTGCGCACGATCTACCGCGACATGGACGCGCTGTCGGCGGCGGGCGTGCCCGTGTACGCCGACCGTGGTCGCACGGGCGCCTACCAGCTCGTGGGCGGCTACCGCACGCGGCTCACGGGACTGTCGGAGGAGGAGGCACAGGCGCTCGCGCTCGCGGGACTGCCGGCGGCCGCCGCGGAACTCGGGCTCGGCACGGTGCTGGCCGCGGCGCAGCTGAAACTGTCCGCCGCGCTGCCGGACGAGTTGCGTCGCCGGGCGGGCGAGCTCGCCGAACGCTTCCACGTCGACGTGCCCGGCTGGCACCGCGACCTCGAACGCGTGCCGGCGCTCGCGGAGATCGCCGATGCCGTGTGGCACGCGCGACGGCTCCGGGTCCGCTACCGGCGGTGGGACGACACCGCGGTCGAGCGCGATCTCGACGCGCTCGGGCTCGTACTGAAGGCGGGTGTGTGGTACCTCGCCGCCCGGTGCGGCGGCTCGGTGCGCACCTACCGGGTGTCGCGTGTGGACGCCCTCACCGACCTCGGGGAGTCGTTCGACCGGCCCGAGGACTTCGTGCTCGCCGAGTACTGGCGGGCGTGGTCGGAGGGGTTCGAGAAGCGGCTCTACCCCGACACCGCGTTGGTGCGCCTGTCGCCGCTGGGACGGGACCTCGTACCGTTCTTCCTGGGTGCCGTCGGGGCGCGCGCGTTGCGGGAGACCGCGACCGGGCCGGGGCCCGACGGCTGGTCGACGGCGGAGCTGCCGGTGGAACGAGGCGCGCCCGCACTCGGGCAGCTCCTGCGGTTCGGTGCGGAGCTGGAGGTGCTCGCACCGCCCGAGCTGCGCAGCCGGGTGTCCGAGGTCGTGTCGAGGATGGGTGAGAGGTATGGCTGAGGCGCCGCTCGCGGGCGTGACCGTGGGGATCACGGCCGAACGTCGTGCGAACGAGTTCGCAGCGGCGCTGCGACGGCACGGGGCCACGGTGACGCACGCGCCCACCATCACCATCGTTCCGCTGCCCGACGACGAGCGGCTGCGCACGGTCACCGAGGTCGTCGTGAACACCGACGTCGACGTCGTGGCGGTGACCACGGGCGCGGGTTTCCGCGGCTGGTTCGAGGCCGCCGAGGGCTGGGGGCTCGCGGACGCGCTGCGGGAGTCGTTGGCCCGGGCGCGCGTGTTCACCCGGGGCCCGAAGGCCACCGGCGCGGTCCGGGGCGCGGGCCTGTCGGAGGTCTGGTCGGCGGCGAGCGAGACCAACCAGGAGCTGTTCGACCGCCTCGGGGTCGACGACGTGCGGGACAGGCGGGTGGTGGTGCAACTGCACGGCGCGCCGTTGCCCGACCACGTGGCCGCGTTGCGCGACCGGGGCGCCGACGTGCTGGAGGTGCAGCCCTACCGCTGGCAGTGGCCCGGCGACCTGGCTCCCGCGCGCGATCTCGTCGAGGCGGTGGCACACGGACGGGTGGACGCCTTGGCCTTCACCAGTGCCCCCGCTGCGGCGAATCTCCTGACGCTCGCCGACGAGAGTCCCCACCGGGACGCTTTCGCGGCTGCGCTCGCGAGCCGGGTGCTGTGCGCCTGCGTCGGGCCCGTGACGGCCGCGCCACTGGTCGAGCGCGGAATCCCGGTCGCGGTGCCCGAACGGCAGCGGCTCGGGGCGCTGGTGAAACTGCTGGTCGCGCGCCTCGGGTGGTGAGCGGTACTCAGCTCGCCGACTCGCCCGCCCCGGCGTGGTCGTGGGCGCGGAGCTGCTCGCGACCGGCGTCCTCCTCGCTGCGCCCCTGCCGCCAGTAGCCGGTGAAGGTGATGTGGCGCTTGTTCACACCGCGCTCCCGGACGAGGTGCCGGCGCACGTGCTTGACGAGGCTCGCCTCACCCGAGATCCACGCGTACGGCGCGCCCGCGGGGAGCATCGCGTCCCGGACGGCGGCCAGCACGGCCTCGCCCACGGGTGCGTCCCCGCGGTGCACCCACCGCACGTCCACCCGTTCTCCGTACCCGGCGAGGGGAATCTCGTCGGCGGCGTCGGCCACCTCGACGAACACGATCGCCCTCGCCTGGTCGGGCAGGCGTTCGCAGATGGCCGCGATGGCCGGCACGGCCGACTCGTCGCCCACCAGCAGCTGCCAGGACGTTCCGGCGGGAACGTCGTAGAGCCCGTGCGGGCCGAGCAGTGCGACCTCGTCGCCGGGACGCGCGTTCGCCGCCCAGCTCGATCCCGGGCCCGCGTCGTCGTGCAGGACGAAGTCGATGTCGAGCTCGGCGGCCCAGGGCCGCGCGTGGCGGACGGTGTAGGTGCGCATCGCGGGTCGCACGCCGTCCGGCATCGCGAGGTAACGCCGGTACCACGACATCGCGTCGTCGGCCAGCGTCGGCGGAAGCTGCGGGGCTCGGGTGCCGGGAGTCGGGAAGAACACCTTCACGTACTGGTCGGGGGCGCCGTCGACGACGTGTGCGAGGTCTGGACCGGTGAACGTGACTCGCACGAGCCGGGGGGTGATCGCGCGGACGTGACGGACGTGCGCGGTCAGGTAGGCCAGACGTGGCCGGATCGCCTCGGTGCTCATTAGGCAAGGCTAACCTACAGGGGCCGCCAGCGAAACCGTCGGAGGTCGACGCGCTGTCCGTCGGCGAGCACTCCCTCGGCCCGGAGCCGGGCGAGTTGCTCACGCGCGAGGTGGGGAGCCGGGGTGCCGTCGGCGCGGAGTACCCGGTGCCACGGCAGGTCATGCCCGTCTTCGGCGAGCACCCGCCCCACGAGCCGGGGAGTGGAGGCGCCCGCGAGTGCGGCCACGTCGCCGTAGGTGGCCACGGTGCCCTCCGGCACGGACGCGACGACGGCGCGGATCCGTTCGTGCAGTTCCTCGTTCATGTCGTCCCCCGTACCGAAACTGCGGACACGCGTGCGCAGACGGCGGACACGGTACGCCTGGTCTCGTGTCCGCGGGGCACGCACGTGTGTCCGCTCCTCGCGTACGCGTGTTCGTCGTTCGACGACACCCGGCCGGGCGCCACACGCAACACTCGTCACCACGCTGCATCACCGCGCCGGGGCGGCATGATTCCATCAGGGCGTGAACGGACTCCGAGCGCGACTCGTGCGGGCCCCGGCGCGGCCGCTCCCACCGGAGGAGTGGGACGACGGCGCACGCCGACTGCAGGCCGGGCCGCGCGGGTTCGTCCGCGTGCTCGGCGGTCCTGGCACGGGCAAGACCACGCTGCTCGCCGCCACGGCGG
>NZ_CM001466.1:3697223-3699318 GCF_000231055.2 Saccharomonospora azurea NA-128
TGCTGGTCCTCACCGCGTCCCGACGGGCGGCCGACGCCGTGCGCGCCGACATCACGCGGCGACTCGCCGCCGTCGACCCCGACGAGCCGGGCGAGCTGCGCACCGTGCGGGAGCCGCTGGTCCGGACCGTGCACTCCTACGCGTTCGCGGTGCTGCGTGCGCAGGCCGCGCGTGACGGGAACCCCGCACCCCGGCTGCTGTCGGGGCCGGAGCAGGACGTCGTCGTGCGGGAGTTGCTCGCCGGGGACCTCGCTCGCGGCGCGCCGGACTGGCCCGAGTCGCTCCGGCCGGCGCTCGGTGTCCCCGGGTTCGCCGAGGAGCTGCGGGACCTGCTGCTGCGCGCGGCCGAACGCGGGCTCGGACCCGAGGATCTCGTCAAGCTGGGGCGGCGCCGCAACCGTCCCGAGTGGGTGGCGGCGGGCCGGTTCTGGAGCCAGTACGAGCAGGTGACCCTGTTGCAGGGCATCGGCGGCAACGCCGTGGGGGAGCCGGGGGCCCCGGCTCTCGACGCGGCCGAACTGGTGTCGAGCGCCCTCGTGGAGTTGGAGGGCGATCCCGACCTGCTGGCGCGCGAACGCGCTCGGGTGCGGCACGTGTTCGTGGACGACGCGCAGCATCTGGACCCGTTGCAGTACCGGCTGGTGCGGCTGCTGGGGGAGACGGCGGCGGACGCCGTCCTCGCCGGTGATCCCGACCAGGCGGTGTTCTCGTTCCGGGGCGCCGATCCGAGCCTGCTCGCCGACGCCGACCCGGACGGGCGGCACACCGTCGTCCTGACGCGGTCGTACCGGCTCACCCCGGTGGTGCACGAGACGGTGACGCGCATCGCGGCGACCCTGCCGGGGACGGCGCCGCACCGCAGTTCGTTGTCGTTGCCTCCCGGCGAGGTCGACGGCGTGGTGCGCACCCGGTTGTTGCCGACCGCGGCCGCGGAGGCGGCGTGGGTGGCGGACCAGCTGCGTCGCGCTCACCTGCTGGACGGTGTGCCGTGGTCGGAGATGGCCGTGCTCATGCGGTCGGCGTCGCAGTCGATGCCGTTGCTGCAGCGGGCGCTGGCGACGGCGGGAGTACCCGTGGCCGCGGCGGTCGAGGAGCTGCCGTTGGCGCGGCAGCCCGCGGTGCGGCCCTTGCTGACGCTGCTGCGGGTGGCGGCCGATCCGGACACGCTGGACCCCGAGACGGCGGAGATGCTGCTGTCGTCGCCGCTGGGCGGGGCGGACCCGCTGGCGTTGCGGCGCCTGCGCCGCGGTCTGCGCAGGCTGGAGCTCGTGGCCGGGGGTGAGCGGTCGAGCGACGAGCTGCTGGTGGAGGCGTTGCGCGACGGCGACGTGCTCGCCGGGCTGGCGGACGCGGAAGCTTTCCCGGTGCGCCGGGTCGGCGCGTTGCTGGCCACGGCGGCCGAGGCGGTCGGTGAGGGCGCGGGAGTCGAGGACGTCCTGTGGCGGGTCTGGCAGGAGAGCGGGTTGCAGGAGCGGCTCGTGGCGCAGGCGGGCCGGGGCGGGGCGCTGGGTGCGCGGGCGGACCGCGATCTCGATGCCGTCGTGGCGGTGTTCGAGGCGGCGCGGCGCTACGTCGAACGGCTTCCGAAGGCGAGTGCGGCGGGGTTCGCCGAGTACCTGTCCTCGCAGCACATCGCGGGCGACAGCCTCGCGCCCGTGGCGGTGCGGGGCACGGGGGTCTCGTTGCTCACCGCGCACGCCGCGGCGGGTCGCGAGTGGACGGTCGTGGCGGTGACCGGGTTGCAGGAGGGCAGCTGGCCGGACCTGCGCCTGCGTGGTTCGGTGCTCGGAGTCGAGCGACTGGTCGACCTGCTGTCCGGAGTGGATGGCGACGGCGTGTCGGCCGTGTCGGCCACCGCGCCGATCCTCGCGGAGGAACGCCGCCTGTTCTACGTGGCCGCGAGCCGTGCCCGGCGGGTGTTGCTGGCCAGTGCCGTGCAGGGCGAGGACGAGCAGCCGTCGCGGTTCCTGTCCGAGTTGACCGATGCCGGCGAGGACGGACGCCTGGGGCCGGATACGCGCGTCGAGCCGCGGGAGCGGGGGCTCACGCTCGCGGAGCTGGTCGGTGAGCTCCGCGCGGCCGTCACCGACCCGGA
>NZ_CM001466.1:3699418-3701505 GCF_000231055.2 Saccharomonospora azurea NA-128
CGGCGCAGTGGTACGGCCTGTGGCAGCCGTCGAGCGACCGCCCACTCCGGCGGCCCGGGGAGGTCGTCCGCGTGTCGCCGTCCGTGGTCGACACCCTGGTGTCGTGTCCGCTGCGCTGGCTGGTGGAGCGGCACGGCGGCACCGATCCCGCGCAACTGCCCGCGCTGACGGGCACCCTCGTGCACGCCCTGGCGCAGGCGGCGGCCGAGGGCGCGGAGGAACAGACGCTGTGGAAGGACCTCGACGCGGCCTGGGCGAAGGTGGACGCCGGTGCGCCGTGGTTCTCCCGCAAGGAACGCGTCCGGGTCGAGGGCATGGTCCGCAACTTCCTCGCCTGGCTGCGGCAGAGCCGGGCGGAGCTCACCCAGCACGCCGTGGAGCAGGACATGCGGGTGGAGCTGCCCGCCGGGGAGGGGGAGCCCACGGTGGCGTTGACGGGCCGGGTCGACCGGCTCGAACTCGACTCCGAGGGCAACCCGGTGGTCGTCGACCTGAAGACGAGCAAGACCGTGGTCAGCGCCGACACGGCCGCCGAGCACCCGCAGCTCGCGGTCTACCAGCTGGCCACGCTGCTCGGCGCGTTCGCCGGGCACGAGGGCAGCACCGGCGGCGCCAAGCTGCTCTACGTGGGCAAGTCGCACAACAAGACGGGGGCCACCGTGCGGGAGCAGCCCCCGCTCGACGAGGTGACCGCGCGCCGGTGGCTCCACACGGTGCGCAAGGCCGCCACCGACAGCACGGGGCCCGCCTACGCGGCGAGGGAGAACGCGGACTGCTCGCGGTGTCCCGCCCGGCCGTCGTGCCCGCTGCGTCCCGAGGGCAGGCAGGTGACGGGCCCGTGACGAGCACGAGTGAGGCGGTGGCCGATGAGTCTCCGTCGCCCGGCCGCGTCGTGTCGCCGGCCGACATCGCCGAGGCGCTCGGCCTGCCGTCGCCGACCCCGGAGCAGGCCGCCGTCATCGCGGCCCCGCCCGAACCGGCGCTGGTGGTGGCGGGCGCGGGCGCGGGCAAGACCGAGACGATGGCCGCGCGCGTGGTGTGGCTGGTGGCCAACGGTCTCGTCACGCCCGACCGCGTGCTGGGCCTGACCTTCACCCGTAAGGCCGCCCGGCAGCTCGCCGAGCGGGTGCGGGCCCGCCTGCGGCGACTGGCCGGGTCGGGGCTGCTCGACGACGTGGACCCCACGGGGCAGCGCAGGCTCGCGGTGGCCTCCGGCGAGCCGACGGTGCTGACCTACCACGCCTATGCGGGGCGGTTGCTGGCCGAGCACGGCCTGCGCCTGCCGGTCCAGCCGGGGGCGCGCATCCTGTCGGAGACCGCCGCGTGGCAGCTCGCCCACCGGGTCGTCTCCTCGTGGGACGCCGACCTCGACACCGACAAGGTGCCCACGACCGTCACCGAGCACGTGCTCGCGCTCGCCGGTGAGTTGGGGGAGCATCTCGTCACCGCCACCCGGCTCCGCGAGTACACGGCGTGGTTCTGCGACGTCGTCGAGACCGCGCCGCGTGCGAAGCGGCAGCCCGCGAAGCCGCCCAAGGACCTGCTCGACGTGGTGGCGGCCCAGCGGTTCCGGCTCCAGCTGCTGCCCTTGGTGGAGGCGTACGAGCACCGCAAGCGCGCCGAGGGCGCGGTGGACTTCGCCGATCAGATGTCGCTCGCGGCGCGCCTGGCCGAGACCCAGCCGGACGTCGTCGCGGCCGAACGCGGCCGTTACGGCGCCGTGCTGCTCGACGAGTACCAGGACACCGGGCACGCCCAGCGCGTGCTGCTGCGGGCGCTGTTCGGCGGTGGGGAGCCGATGCCGGTCACCGCGGTGGGCGATCCCGCGCAGGCGATCTACGGCTGGCGTGGCGCGAGTGCGGCGAACCTGCCGCGTTTCACCACCGACTTCCCGCGTCGCGACGGCGGTGCGGAGATGGGCGGACTCGGACCTGCCCGCGAATACGGCATGCTGACGAGTTTCCGCAATCCGCCGGAGGTGCTGACGCTGGCCAACGCGGTGGCCGAACCGCTGCGGGCGAGCGGGCTGGGAGTGCGGGAGCTGCGGGCGCGGCCCGGCGCGGGGCCCGCCGACGTGCGTGTCGCGT
>NZ_CM001466.1:3701605-3730423 GCF_000231055.2 Saccharomonospora azurea NA-128
CGGTGCCGCCGACCTCGCCGCCCTGTGGCGCCGGGCGGGGGAGTTGTCGGCCGCCGACCCGGTGGAAGGCGCCGCCGTGGCCGAGCGCGCCGAGCAGGCGGGGCTGGTGGACGCGCTCGACGACCCCGGTGATCCGTCGCGGTACTCGGAGGAGGGCTACACCCGGATCCGCAGGCTGAGCCAGGAGCTGGGGGCGTTGCGGCGCAGGCTCGACCAGCCGTTGCCGGAGCTGGTGGCCGACGTCGAACGCACGATGCTGCTGGGCGTCGAGGCACTGGCCCGGCCGGGAGCGGTGGGTCGTGCCCACCTCGATGCGTTCGCCGAGGTCGTCCACGACTACGCCGAGAGCTCGCCGACCGCCACGCTGCTGTCGTTCGTCGACTACCTCACCACCGCCTCCCGCGCCGAGGACGGACTCGAACCGGGCGAGGTGGAGGTCGCCCCGGAGCGGGTGCAGGTCCTCACCGTGCACGCGGCGAAGGGCCTGGAGTGGCGGATCGTGGCCGTGCCGCACCTGGTCGACAAGGTGTTTCCCAACGAGCGCAAGTCCTCGTCGTGGTTGAAGACGGTCGCCGAGTTGCCCGCCGCGCTGCGCGGTGACGCGCAGGACCTGCCGTCGCTGGACCTCCGCGGCGGCGAGGACCGGCGGCAGGTCAAGGACGCCCTCACCGACCACGAGGAGCGCTTCAAGGAGCGGCACGCCGACGAGGAGCGCAGGCTGTGTTACGTGGCGTTGACGCGTTCGGAGCACTGCCTGCTCGTCTCCGGCCACCGGTGGAACGATCCCGCGGCGACGAAGCCGAAGGCGCCGTCGGAGTTCCTGCTGGAGGTCGCGGAGCGCGTTCGCGAGCAACCGGACGTCGGCGTGCTGGAGCAGTGGGCCGAGGACGCCGAGGACAACCCCCTCTCCGAGGTCTCGCGCGAGCTGGAGTGGCCGGTCGATCCGCTCGGCGGCCGTCGTTCGGCGGTGAACGAGGGCGCGCGGCTCGTGCTGGAGGCACTGGAGGCGCTGGAGAACACCGAGGACGCCGGAGCGGACACCGAGAACACCGGCGAGGAGATCGACGACCCGGACGGCTGGGTGAGCGACACCGACGTGCTCCTGGCCGAGCGGGCGCGTGCACGGGAGCCGGAGGCCGAGATCGACCTGCCCGCCACGCTGTCGGTCAGCCAGCTCGTCGATCTCGCGGGTCAACCCGAGGACCTCGCGCGGAGGTTGCGCAGGCCGCTGCCGTTCCCGCCGAACGCCCACGCCCGCCGCGGGACGGAGTTCCACGGGTGGCTGGAGCGCCGCTTCTCCGGCGACAAGCTGTTCGATCTCGACGACCTGCCGGGCGCGGCCGACCCGGACGGCCTGTTCGACGGTCTCGGGGGAGCCCACGACGCCGACGACCACGCCGACGACACGGCCCACCTGGAGGCCCTCAAGGAGGCGTTCGAGCGCAGCGAGTGGGCCCGGCGCACCCCGCACGACGTGGAGGTGCCGTTCTCCACCGACGTCGACGGGATCACCGTGCGAGGCCGCATGGACGCGGTGTTCGCCGACCCGGACGGCGGATGGACCGTGGTGGACTGGAAGACGGGCGCGCTGCCCGACGCCGAGCGGCTGCCGACGTTGTCGGTGCAGCTCGCCGCGT
This sequence comes from Saccharomonospora azurea NA-128, assembly GCF_000231055.2. Classification (GTDB taxonomy): domain Bacteria; phylum Actinomycetota; class Actinomycetes; order Mycobacteriales; family Pseudonocardiaceae; genus Saccharomonospora; species Saccharomonospora azurea. The sequence continues at coordinate 3,703,243 of NZ_CM001466.1, forward strand.
ACCGGCTGGCGTGGGCCGCCCTGTCCGGGACACCGCTGGAGCGGGTCCGCGCGGCGTTTCACTACGTCCGCCCCAACCGCACCGTGCGACCCGTGGACCTCCTCGACGCCGACGGCCTGCGAGCACTGCTGCGCACGGTGCCGGAGCGGCGAGAACAGGGTGAGGCGACATGACGACGGGTATCGCGCGGTCATGGTGAGACCGTGGAAGTTCACCCTCCGCGAGGAGAAACTGTCCGACCGGCCGAGCCACGCGCTGGTGGGGGTCGTCAGCATGCCCGCCCGCGCGATCTCCCCGGCGCGCGCCATCGGCCGCCGGCTGCTGTTGGCGCTGCTGGCCCTGCTCGCCGTGGTGTTCGTCGTCTACCTCGAACGCGACGGCTACCGCGACGTCAACGGTGACGGTGTCTCGCTGCTGGACTGCTTCTACTACGCCACCGTGACGCTGTCGACGACGGGCTACGGCGACATCACGCCCGCCACCGAGACCGCCCGGCTGGTGAACATCGTGGTGATCACGCCCCTGCGGGTGTTGTTCCTGATCCTGCTGATCGGGACGACACTGGAGGTGCTCACCGAGCGATCCCGGCAGGCGTTCCGGATCCAGAATTGGAGGCGCAGAGTGCGCGACCACGTGGTCGTCATCGGGTTCGGTACCAAGGGCCGCTCGGCGGTGAACGCGTTGCTGGGAGAGGGCGACACCGACCCGAGCCAGGTCGTGGTCGTGGACAGCGACCGCGGCGCGCTCGACGTCGCGAGCGCTCGGGGGCTGATCACCGTGCACGGTTCGGCGACCCGGTCCGACGTGCTGCGGGTCGCCGGGGTGCAGCGGGCGCGGGCGGTGATCGTCGCGCCGAACCGGGACGACACGGCCGTGCTCGTGACACTCAGCGCCCGGGAGATCAACCCGAAGGCGCGCATCCTCGTGTCGGTGCGGGAGATGCAGAACGTCCACCTGCTCAAGCAGTCGGGAGCCGACCAGGTGGTGGTGTCGAGCGAGACGGCCGGTCGGCTGCTCGGCATCGCGACGCGCACGCCCCGCGTGGTCGACATGGTCGAGGACCTGCTCACTCCCGAGGCGGGCCTCGCGATCGCCGAGCGGGCCGTGGACCCCTCCGAGGAGGGCGGCTCGCCGCGGCATCTGCCGGACATCGTGCTCGGTCTCGTGCGCGACGGGACGCTCTACCGCGTGGACGCCCCCGAAGCGGACTCGCTCGAACCCGGCGACCGTCTGCTGTACGTGAGGAAGGTGTCGGCGGGGGAGGAGACGGTGTCGTGAGCCGACCATTCGACGGGTCGGCGAGCCGGTCCCACGGCGCGGGGTGCGTCGGGGACCGTGTGGTGGGCAGCGAAACCATGTTCTGGGAGCATTGAGCCGTGCCGGAGCCAGCGAACCCAGACAGACGGCGGAGCGCTCAACTGACCCCGCAGGCCCTCGCTGTGGCCGTGGTGACGGGGATACTGCTCCTTCTCGGCGCGTGGTGGATGGGTCCCTCGCTGTTCGGTTCCGCCTCGGCCGAGGGGGAACGGCGGATCGTCGACGCGAAGGTGACGGATCCGGTGGACTGTGCGACGGCCGACGCCGAGGAGACCGTGCGGTTCCGGCTCAACGGCAAGATCCACAAGGGGTTGCTGAGCGGGTGCGGGCACGACCAGGACGAGCCGTTGAGCATCGCTCTCGTCGACGACCCCACCAAGACCGACGGCCCCGTGCGGGTGGCCCTGGCCGCCACCGAGCCGGGCGTCAACGACCTGCGCAGGCCGGTGGGGCTCGGGCTGCTGACACTGGGTTGTGTCAGCGGCGGAACCTACGCCTTCCTGCTGGCCCGGGGGCCTCGCGCCGGTCTCGTGTGAGCGGCGCGGTCCGGCGGGGTCAGGACACGTCCTCGCTCGGGGCCGCGAACGTGTTGCAGTCGACGATGCGGTTGTCGTAGGCCCCGGCACGCCACCACTTCGCGTAGTTGGCGTTGCTGCCGTGGTCGTGGGTGCCCGACGTGTCGTCGCCACGGGTCTCCTGGTCGTACCAGGCGGCGTCGTACATCGCGCGGGTCACCGAGCCGCCCTGGTCCACGTGCGCGCCGAGGAACATCCCCGAGAAGCACTGCGCCTGCAGTTCCTTGCGCCGGGACATCTCCCGCCCGGCCGCGCTGTCCTGGCCCTCGGCGTAGATGCGCTCCCACGCCGCGTCCATGATCCCCGCCATCTCCTGGACGTGGTGGCCGTACTCGTGCGCGAACAGCGCGAGGTAGACACCGGGCGCGTCGCCGTACTGTTCGGTCTGCAGACCGTCGAAGGGCAGGTAGAGGTCGCCTTCGCAGTAGTACGCGGCCGTGGCGATCCCGACATTGATCTTGCCGCACTGGGTGTCGAAACTCGCCGCCGACGGGAAATGCAGCCGCGGTGGCTCGAACGGCAGGTTGTACGCCCTCAGGAACGGCTCCCACGCCTCGTCGAGACACCCGCGGGCGGCGGTGAAGAACGCCTTCGCGCCCTCCGGCGTGCTCTGCCACGCGGGCAGTTCGCAGGCGCGGTTGGCGAGTCCCGCGTTCGGGTCCTGCAGGATCGGGTGGTCGGCGAGGGCGAACACCTTCGCCGGTCGGTTCGCCTGGCCCGTCGCCGAGGCACCGCCCGCCGGGGGCGTGGAGCTCGGCGAGTCGCTCTGGCTCGTGGTCGTCGGGAACGCGCCGGTGGAGCTCACCGGGGGCGGGGCCGGTGCGGACGCGGCCGAATCGGTGTGCGGCACGCGGGAGCCGGTCCCGGCCGTGAACACGTACACCAGCACGAGCGCCAGCGACAGCAGCATCGTTCCACCGCCGTACGCCAGCACGTACGGCCACGCCCGCTTGCGGGGTGGGGTGAAGTGCGGGCCGTGGGGCGAGGGCGGACCCTGGCCGTGCTGCGGGCCATGACCGTGGCCCGGGGGGCCCGGCCAGGGTGGCGGTTGTGTCATCTGGTCGTCCCCGCGCGGTCGATGGAACTCGTCGCCAGCATAGCGAGCCGAACCCCGGTCGGGACCCCGCGGCGGTCCCGATCGCCGGGACCCGGGCGGATGCGACGGCCGGGGCAACCGTCAGGATGGAGACATGTCCGACTCCTCAGGCTGGTCCACGTCCCGCGAGCGGCGCCCGGGCGTCATCCCCCTGCGACCGCTGATGCTCGGCGAGATCGTCGAGGGCGCTGTCACGACCATGCGCCGGTACGCGGGTGTGGTGTTCGGCTCCGCCGCGGTGGTGGCGTTGCTGAGCGCCGTCGTCTACTACGCCGCCGACCTGTGGGTGCTCGACGCCACGAGCCCCGCTCCGGTGATCGACGAGAACGCGCCCCCCGAGGTCCAGCTCGACCAGGCGGTGACCCAGTTGCAGGAGGCGTTGCCACAGTTCGGTGTCCTGGCGCTGATCACCCTGGTGACGCAGACGTTCCTGTCCGGACTGCTGACGGTCGTGGTCGGCAGGGCGGTGCTCGGTCAGTCGGTCGGGGTGCGTGGGGCGTGGGAGGAGCTGCGTCCGCGACTGGTGACGCTGCTCGGCCTCACCCTGGTGGTGACGCTGGCGGTGATGGTCGGCACCGCGTTCTTCATCGTGCCCGGTGTGTGGTTGTACGCGCTGCTCAGCCTCGCCACGCCGGCTCTGGTGCTCGAACGCGGCACGCTCGGTACCGCGCTGCGTCGTTCCGTGGCGCTCGTGCAGGGCGCGTGGTGGCGGGTGTTCGGCGTGCTCGTGACCGCGGTGCTGGTGACGTGGGTGGTGTCGTACCTGATCCAGTGGCCGTTCAACCTGGCGATCGACCCGCAGGCGTTCGAGCGCGGTTACACGCCCGAGGAACTGATGCTGCAGGAGCTCGGAGGTGCCGTGGCGCGCACGATCACGGTGCCGTTCTCGGCGGCGGTGACGGCGCTGCTGTACATCGACCAGCGGATGCGCAGGGAGAACCTGGCCGACGAACTCGCGCGGGCGGCTCGCGCGGAGTGACGTGCGGGTGCTGTGTCATCACTCACACGTAGGCATTTCCCGAAGGGGTGAAACGCGGGGGCCGGTGTCGACGACGAGGACGGTGACGCCGCCGGTGCATCGTGTCCGGCGTGCGCGTCGCGGCGAGGAGACACCGTGGGTCGTGTGGGGCGCTGGGGACGCGGCGGACGGCGGGGACTTCGCCGATCTCGTCGTGCGTCCGGTGCGGGTGTGGTGCTGGTGGTGGCGTTCGTGGTGTCGGGGTGTCTCGCTCCACGCACGACGGCGGCCATGATTCCGACGTGGTGTGCCGACCAGTCGGCGATCGTCGTCCTGGGCGACTCCCACAGCACGGGCTACGGGCTGCCCGACTACCCGGGCGGCGGCGCGTTCGAGCCGACGGGTGCCGGGTGGACGTCCACTGTGCTGCGTCGCGCGTCCGACGAGTGGGGCACGGTCACCACCGTCCTCGCGCACAACGGCGCCCTGGCGGCCGACTTCCGCCCCGGCGGTCGGTGGCCCGAGACCACGAGTGCGAGCGAGTACGTCCACGACGTCCAGCCCGCGTTGGTGATCGTGGCGCTCGGGGCCAACGAGTTCGCCTCCGACCTCGCGCCCACCGAGTTCGACGAGCACTACCGCGGCCTCGTGGCCGAGCTGCAGCGCGCCTCGCCCCGCAGCGCGGTCCTGCTGCTGGTGCCGCCCGAGATGGGCGCGCGCCTCGTGCCGGACCCGGTCTACTCGTGGGACGCCTACACCGCGGTCATCGAGACCGTCGCCGCCGAGAAGGGTGCGGAGCTGCTCGACCTCGGCCAGTACCTGCCGCCGGGCGGCACGCCGGAGGCCGAGGGGCTCTACCTGGCCGACGCGGCACACCTCACGGAGGCCGGGCACCGGGTCGTGCACGCGGCCGTGTGGACGTTCCTCGAAGCGTCCTGTGCCCAGTGACACAGCGGTGAACACGTGGCGAGCACGCGGCGAGCACCGTGACAGCCGGTGGCGCTCCCGGGACCGGCAATACCCGTAGGGTGTGGTCATGGCCGTCTCCGAACTCCACAAGTTCACCCTCGACAACGGCCTGCGGGTCGTGCTCGCCCCCGACCCGACGGCGCCGGTCGTCGGGGTGAGCGTGCACTACGACGTGGGCTTCCGCTCCGAACCGGAAGGGCGCACCGGGTTCGCCCATCTCTTCGAACACCTCATGTTCCAGGGCAGTGAGAGCCTTGAGAAGCTCGCTCACTTCCGCTGGGTGCAGAGCAGTGGGGGCACGTTCAACGGGTCCACCCACCCCGACTACACCGACTACTTCGAGGTGTTGCCGTCGGCCGCCCTGGAGCGCGCGCTGTTCCTGGAGGCCGACCGGATGCGCGCGCCCAAGCTGACCCAGGAGAACCTGGCCAACCAGATCGACGTGGTGAAGGAGGAGATCCGCCTCAACGTGCTGAACCGGCCGTACGGCGGGTTCCCGTGGATCCTCCTGCCGCCGGTGCTGTACTCGACGTTCCCCAACGCCCACAACGGTTACGGTGACTTCACCGACCTGGAGCAGGCGACGCTGGACGACTGCGCGGCGTTCTTCGACACGTACTACGCGCCCGCCAACGCGGTGCTCACGGTCGCGGGTGACCTGGACGTGGACCGCACGCGGGAGCTCGTGCACAAGCACTTCGGCGACGTGCCCGCGCGGCCGAAACCGCAGCGGCCGTCCTTCGCCGAGCCGCGCCCCACCGAGGAACTGCGCGGCACGCACGTCGACCCGCACGCGCCGCTGCCCGCGCTCGCGGTGGGCTACCGCATGCCCGACCCCGTCAACGAGCTCGACGCCTACCTCGCGAACCTCGTGCTCGCCGGGGTCCTCGCCGACAGCGACTCGTCGCGCCTGCAGCAGCGGCTCGTGCACAACGAGCCGCTGGTCACCGACATCAGCGCCGGCGCGGGCCTGTTCGGCCCGTTCGAGGCGCGCGATCCCGACACGTTCTCCGTGACGGCGATCCACCCGCCGGAGACCTCGACCGAGCAGGTGCTCGACGCGCTCGACGCCGAGCTCGACGCGCTGGCCACCACACCGCCGGGGCCGGAGGAACTCGCCAAGGTGACGGCCCGCTGGAGCGCGGCGCTGCACTCCGACCACGACCGGCTCGTGTCGCGCACGCTCGCGCTGGGGTCGTTGGAGCTGCTCCACGGTGACGCGGGACTCGTGTACGCGTTGCCCGAGCGCATGGCCGCGGTGACGGCCGAGCAGGTGTCCGAGGCCGCGAAGGCGTTGCGCCCCGACTCGCGTGCCGTTCTCGTGGTCGAACCGGGACAGGGAGGTGCCCAGTGAGCGTGACCGATCATCGCTCCGCCGAGGAGATCGGCCGCACGGAAAGCGGCCCGAGGGAGCTCCCTCCGCTCGGCGAGCAGAAGCCCGCCGCAGAGCTGTCGCATGTGGACACGGTGTTGAGCAACGGGTTGCGGGTGCTCGCCGTGCACAAGCCCACGGTGCCGATGGTCGAGCTCCGGCTGAGGATCCCGTTCGCGGGCGACGACGCCATGCACGCCGCCACGGCCGAGGTGCTCGCCGAGACGCTGCTCACCGGCACGCGGCGTCGTGATCGCGTGGCCATCGACACCGATCTCGCGCTCATCGGCGGCGATCTGGGTGCCATGGTCGATCCCGAGTACCTCAGCCTCTCGGGCAGCGCGCTGGCCGAGAAGCTGCCCGACCTGCTCGACGTGCTCACCGACGTGCTGACCGAGGCCTCCTATGTGGAGGGCGAGGTGCGCAGGGAGGCCGACCGGATCTCCGAGCGACTCGCGGTCGCGCGGACGCAGCCGAGGGTGATCGCGCGCGAGGCCCTGCAGCGCAGGCGCTACGGCGACCACCCGTACACGCGCGAGATCCCGCGGGCCGAGGACGTCGCCGCCGTCGACCCCGAGCGGGTGCGGTCGCTGCACGCGTCGGCGGTGTTGCCGGGCGGCTCCACCCTCGTCGTGGTGGGCGACGTGACGCCGGAGACCGCGGTCGCGGCGGTCGAGCGTGCGCTCGCGGGCTGGTCGAGCGACGTGCGGGCGCGCACGCTGCCCGAGCTTCCCGACCTGACGCCGGCGGACCTGCTGCTCGTCAGCCGACCCGGCGCCGTGCAGTCGCAGCTGCGGTTGTCCGCGCAGGCGGTGCCGAGGACCGATCCGCGTTACCCGGCGCTCCAGCTCGCCAACCTGGCCTACGGCGGGTACTTCTCCTCCCGGCTCGTGGAGAACATCCGCGAGGACAAGGGCTACACGTACGGCGCGCACTCGGGTTTCGAGTTCACCGGCGGGAAGGCCACCCTCCAGGTGGAGGCCGACACGGCCAGCGAGGTGACCGCGGCGGCGTTGCTGGAGACCCGCTACGAGCTCGGCAGGCTCGGGCTCGTGCCGCCCACGGACACCGAGGTCGACTCCGTGCGGCAGTACGCCATCGGCTCGCTGCTGATCGGGGCGTCGTCCCAGGCCGGGTTGGCGACCCAGTTGGCGGCGCTGGCCTCCGTCGGGTTGGGCGTCGAGTGGCTGGCGGAACACCCGCAGCGCCTGGCCGCGGTGACCACCGACCACGTCGCGGAAGCGGCGCTGGAGTTCTTCGCGCCGCACCGCTTCACGGGGGTCGTGGTCGGTGACGCCGAGGTGCTCGCCCCGAAGTTGACCGCGCTCGGTGGGGTGACCCTGGACGGCGAGGTGGCGGGGGACAGGCCGGCTCGATGAGCTCAGTGAGGCGCTCCGGTCCCTTCCGGTTGACCATGCCTCCGGCGCTGTCGCGCTCGACGGCCGACCGCCAGGAGGCGTTGCGCACCGATCCCGAGCGGCTGCGGGCCGCGTGGCCGTCGGCGCGGGTGATCCGCGTGGACGGCCACGGCCGCGCGCCCGTGCCGGAGGACCGCGTCGTCGGTGTGGTGCCGAAGGACGTGCCGTTGGTCAGCGTTCCGGCGCTCGACATCGCCTCCGAGGTGCCGACGGAGGCCGTTTTCCTCGGCCGGTGGTCCGACGCCGACTTCTGGGCGGTGTCGGCGGAGCCCGGCCCGGACGCGCGCATGGTCGCGCTCGACGCCGGCGGCTGGGGCAGAGCGGCGGAGGTACCCGTCGTCGCCGGTGAGGCGTGGGTCGAGCTGAGGCTGCACGGCGACGTGCTCGACGACACGGCCGCGGGCCTGCTGACCACGGCTCTCGCGCTGCGCAACTGGCACCGCAGGGCCCGTTACTGCGCCCGGTGCGGTGGCGTGACCCGGCTGCACCAGTTCGGCTGGGCCAGCCGCTGCGAGCAGTGCGGGCGCGAGGAGTACCCGCGAACGGATCCGGCGGTGATCTGCCTGGTGCACGACGACGTCGGCGTCAACGGCGAGCACGTGTTGCTGGCGCGGCAGCCGACGTGGCCGCCGACCCGGTACTCGGTGCTCGCCGGGTTCGTCGAGGCCGGCGAGTCGCTGGAGCGGTGCGTCGAGCGCGAGATCCGCGAGGAGGTGGGCGTCGACGTCCGCGACGTCCGCTACCTCGGCAGCCAGCCGTGGCCGTTCCCGCGCTCGGTCATGGTGGGGTTCGCGGCGCGCGCCGACTCCGGGACGCCGCTCACTCCCGCCGACGGCGAGATCGAGGACGCGAGATGGGTGTCCCGCGACCGGGTACGGGCGGCGCTGACGCACGGTGACCCGGACCTGCAGCTTCCCGGCGGGACGTCCATCGCACACGTCATGATCCGCGCGTGGGCAGAGGCCGGCGACTGAGGTGTCCGCGAGGCGATAGTCTCGCGGCGTTCGAGAGTCACGGGGGTAGGTGTGGTGAGCGCGGCGCGGGCTGTGGGACTGCTTCTGGGCGTCATGGCCGATGCGATGGTCGGCGAGTCGGTGCGCGGGCGGGCGGACGCGACGCTCACGCAGGCCGCCCGTGCGGTGCAGCGACGGGTCCCCGCGGATCACCCGGTGGCGGGCGCGGTGCACGTCGGTGCCGTCGCGGGTGCTGCCGTGCTGGCCGGGGCGGCCGTGGAACGAGTCGGTCGAACCCGTCCGCTGCTGAACGCGGTGACCACCGCGGCCGGGACGTGGGCGGTGCTCGGCGGAGCGCGCCTGGCCACCGACGGCACGGCCCTGGCCCGGCAGCTGGAGACCGGCGACGTCCGGGCCACCCGGCAGACACTCGCGCACTGGGATCCCCGCTGTTCCGACGACCTCGACGCGGTCGCGCTGGCCCGGGCCTCCGTGGAGGCCGTCGCCCACAACAGCTCCGACACGGTCGTCGCGCCCCTGCTGTGGGGCGCGGTGGCCGGGGTGCCGGGGCTGCTCGGCTCCCGCGCCGTCGGCGTGGTCCGGCGCACGTCCGGCGAGCGTCCGGACCGGCGACGTTCCAGCGCCGCCTCCGCTCACCTCGACACGGTGGTCAACCTCCTGCCCACCCGGCTGGCCGCCGCACTGACCGTCGCCGGAGCGCCCGTCGTCGGCGGATCCGCTCGCGCCGCGTGGCAGGCGTGGCGCCGGGACACCGTGCTGCACCCGCATCCCAACTCGGGCCGGGTCGTCGCCGCCTACGCGGGGGCGTTGGAGGTGCGGCTCGGGGGACGCACGGCGTACCCGGACGGGGTGCGGGAGCTGCCCGTGCTGGGCGATGGGCGCAACCCGGACGCCGGGCACGTCACCCGCGCCGTGGAGCTCTCCCGCGTGGTCGGCTGGCTGGCAGGGGTGACCTCGGCCGTCGTCGCGCTGAGGCCGAGGCTGCGTCGCCGGCGCCGCGGCTAGGACCGCGAGGCGTCGGTGTGGGACTGCCCGCCACCGACGGTGCTCTCGGACGTCTTGCCGCGCGGAGCACCCTCCGCCGAGCCCTCGTCGCCCGCCCGTTCGGCTCGCTCGGCCTCTCGTGCGGCTTCCTCGGCCGCGTCGTCCTCGGCGAGCATCTCCGCCACCGACTTGCGGCGTGGGGCACCCTGACGTTCCTCCGACAGCGCGCCACCGGGCTTCAGCTCCCGCACCGTGAAGTAGGCCCAGCCGATGATCGCCATCGAGCCGAACGCCACCCACTGCAGGGCGTAGGAGAAGTACGGTCCGGCCTCCAGCGTGGGCAACGGCAGCGCGCCGAGCACACCCGGTTGCCCCTCGGTGAGCACCAGATACCCGGGGGAGATGTCGAGGCCGCTGGCTCGGGAGACGGTGCGCGAGTCGATCGTGTAGGCGTGCAGTTTCCCCTGGGTGGAGGCGTCGGCGAACGCGTCGCGGTGTTGCGGGTCGGTCTCGTCGCCCCGCACCCGGGCCTCGACGCGCACGGTGCCGCCCGGCGGGGCGGCGTACGGCGGGACGTCGCCGTTGTCGGGGCGCAGGTAGCCGCGGTCGATCAGCACGATCCGGCCACTGGTGGTCCGCAGAGGCGTGAGCACCTCGAAGGCCGGCTGCCCCTGCACCGTGCGCAGGCGGGCGACGACCTCGTGTTCGGGCAGGTAGGTGCCCTCGACCACCACTCTGCGCCACTCGGTGTCCGGTCCCGGTGGACGTCCGTCCGGCAGGACCTCTCCCAGTGGGCGCGGCTGCTCCGTGAAGGACGTCGACACGGCGTCGTTCTGCGCCTTGCGATCCTCGTGGCGTTCGAACTGCCACGGCGCGAGCACCGTGTAACAGGTCACGGCGAACCCGAACACGACGAGCGTGAGCGCCAGCCAACCCGGCTGGAGCAGCGATTTCCAGCGCACGACCACCACGGTATGCGGGTGTCCGAGGTCTCGTCCGAGAGGGGTCCGCGCCGTTAGTCGCGCAGTGCCGCGCGCGCGGCCGCGAGTGCTTGCCGTGCGTAACCGCCACCGAACAGAACGGTGTGCACCAGCAGTGGAAAGAGCTGGTGCAACGGCACTCTCCGCTCGTCCCCGGAGGCGAGCGGCCGGCCGAGGTCGTGCGCCGCCTCACGGTAGGCGCCGAGGACGTGGTCGAGCAGTGGTGCGGAGAACAGCCGGAGCATGGCCAGGTCGGTCTCCCGATGCCCACCGTGGGCGGCCGGGTCGAGGAGCCACACGCGCCCGTCCGTGGCCCAGTGGACGTTGCCGCTCCAGGCGTCGCCGTGCAGGCGCGCGGGCGGCTCCGGTGGACCCGCGAGGTCGGGGAGGCGCGCGCACACCTCGTCGAACACCTCGGCTTCGCCGGGGGAGAACAGGCCCTGGTCCACCCCCTGCCGCACGTAGGGCTGCACCCGGCAGCGGGCGTAGAACGACGGCCAGTCGTCGTGCGGTTCGTTGAGCATGCGCGCGAGCCCGATCCAGGCCTCGCGCGGGCCGCCGGGCGGGGGTGAGCCGAACGCGGGCGCCCCGCGCAGGTGCAGCCGGGCGAGGCCCCGTCCGAACGCCTCGGCGGCGTCCCGGTCGGGCCTGCCCTCGGGAACGTGGTCGAGCACCAGGTGGTCGTCGTCGACCCCGTGCACCGTGGGGATCGGCACGTCGCCCGGTTCTCCCAGCCAGCGCAGCCCGGCGGCCTCCGCTGAGGCGGCTCCCGGCCCCGAGCCGCGTTTGACCACCACGGCGCGCCCGTCCTCGAGGTCCACGACGGTGGCCTCGCTCGCGAGCGGCCGGGTACCGGTGGCCCGGACCCCGGTGTGTCGCTCGGCGGCGGTGCGGGCGGCGGTGTCGGTCATCGCTGTCGCACCCAGTCGAGCAGCCCGTCCACGGCCCGCTCGATCATGCCCAGCACCTCGACGAAGCCCTCGTCGCCGCCGTAGTAGGGATCGGGCACCTCGGCGTCGGCGGGCGCGGTGGGGTCGAAACTGCGCAACAACCTCACCCGGTCGGGGTCGTCGACGAGGACCCGCAGGTCGCGCAGGTGACTCTTGTCGGCCGCCACGAGCAGGTCGGCGTCGAGGTGCTCGTGGCCGACCTGCCGCGCGGTGTGCTCGACCGGGTACCCGTGGGCGGCCAGGGTCTCCCGGGCGCGGGGGTCGGCGGGTTCGCCCACGTGCCAGCCGCCCGTTCCCGCGCTGCGCACGGTCACGGCGTCGCCGAGGCCGTGCTCGGCGAGGCGCCGGCGGAAGACGATCTCGGCCATGGGCGAGCGGCAGATGTTGCCGGAGCAGACGAAGACGATGCTGGTCGTGTCGTGGGTCGCGTCGACTCGCGCGCGAGTGCTGTCGTCGGCCATGAGCTCCAGTGTCTCCCCGGTGGCGATGGCACCTTTCGGTGGGTCGAATGGCTGTGAATGGTACTGCTCGGGGAAATGTCGTGGCCGAACGGAGTGCGTCCGGTGGCAGGTATCGGGCGGCTCGACTAAGCTGCCGGTCTCGTCGGCATTCGGGAATTGTGTAGCCCCGAGCGCCGACTTCGTGTCGAAGAACGCCAAGCACACCTAGTAGACCTTGGGGGCTCCCATTTCCCCGTCGCATGCGCTTCGCGCCCTCACTTCGGACTCGCCGAACGGTCGGGCTCTGCTGGCCCTGGCCTGCTCGGTCGTTCTGACCGGCGGTCTCTGGGTCTGGGCTAGCCTGGAAACCGTTGCGTCACAACGACTTCCGCTCTTCCTCGTCGGCGGATTCGCGCTCGCGTTGCTCTGCGTGGCGACGTACGTGGCGACCTTCCACTACGCGCAACTACAGGACGTGAACCGCCTTGCCGAATCGGCGGAAAGCGAGCTCACCCTTCTGGTTGAAGATATTCTTCCGGTGATGGCACGCCGTTTACGGGAAGGCGCGTCGCTCGACACCGTAAAGGATGAAATTCCGGATCTTTCGAATGCATTGTCCGGTCGGATTGTGCAGTTGTTCGCGAAAGAGCTGGACGTGAGCGAACGGCAGCGCGAGGCCGCGATGGCGGCGTGCGCCAACGCGGCGGGCCGGGTGCAGGCCATGGCCACCAGCATGCTGGCCGACCTCCGCGAGATGGAGTACCGGCACAACGAGGACGTGCTGGGTGACCTGCTCAGGCTCGACCACTGCACGTCCCAGGCGGGCAGGCTCGCCGACAGCATCGCGGTGCTGACCGGCGCCCGCACGGGCAGGCGGTGGACCAAGCCGATCATCATGGAGAGCATCCTGCGTGGCGCGATGGGCCGGATCGGCTCGTACCAGCGGGTCACGCTGCACTCGACGTGCACGGCGGCCGTCGTGGGATACGCCGCCGAGGACGTCATGCACGCGCTCGCCGAGCTCATGGACAACGCGACGAAGTTCTCCAAGCCCTCGGAGAGCGTGCACGTGTACGTCGAGGAGCTGTCGTCCGGCGTGGTGGTGATCGTCGAGGACGCCGGACTCGGGATGAAGCCGAGCGCCCTGGAACGGGCCGAACGCGCCGTGTCCACCACCGAGCCGCTCGACCTCGCGGCCCTCTCCGGCACCCGGCTGGGGCTCGCGGTCGTCGGACGCCTGGCGCGCAAGCACCAGCTCCGCGTGCGCTTCCGCCGTTCGCCGCGCGGGGGCGTCAGCGTGGTGGTGCGCATCCCGGCCACGTTGATCACGAAACCCTGCCCCGAGGACGAGCCGACCGTGCGCAACCGCCGTCCCGTGGACGACCGGGCAGTGCAGCAGGCGCCACCGGCGGGGCGGCTGCCGAAGCGTCGCCGTGGGCAGACCCTCACGGGTTCTCCACCTCCGCCGAGGGCCCGGCATCGTGCGGAGGTCAAGCCGCGCGCCGACGCGGGCGCCCGGTTCAGCGCGTTCCGCACCGCGATCCGTCCGCACACTCCACCGACCACAGCCGACTGAGGGACTGATCATGAGCGTCACCGACCAGAGTCTCGAATGGTTCTTGCAGAGCCTGCTGGAGCAGACGCCGGGAGCCCGCTACGCCCTGGTGCTCTCGCGCGACGGCCTGAAGCTGTGCCACACCCGCAACCTCGGGGTCGATCAGGCCGACCAGCTGGCGGCGATCGCCGCCGGCGTGCAGGCGCTCGCCCAGAGCGCGTCAGCCGAGTTCGGTGACGGTTCGGGAGGCGTGCGCCAGTCCATGACCGAGTTCCACGGCGGTCTGCTGTTCGTGGTGGAGGCCGGTGAGGGCGCCCACCTGGCGATGGTGGCGCGGGACAACGCCGACGTCGGGCTCGTGGGTCACAAGATGAACGAGATGGTGGAGCAGATCGGCGCGTTCCTCACCGCGCCGCCGCGGCACCGCCGTCGCGCCGGCCAGCCAGCATGATGTCCGACACCGAGGCCGCTCACGACAGGCCCGACCGGCTGTACACGATCACGTGCGGGCGGAGCAGGGCGGAGGACGCCGAGCTCGACCTCGTCACGCTCATCGTGAGCGAGCGCGAGCCCGAGCCCGGCATGCAGTCCGAACACGCTCGCATCCTGATGCTGTGTGCCAATCCGACGGCGGTCGTCGAGATCGCCGCCGACGTGGGCCTGCCAGTCAGCGTCGCCAAGATCCTGATCACCGACCTGTTGAACGCGGGCGACGTGACGGCGCGCCATCCCAGCGCTCCGCGTGCGCTCGACCAGCTTCCCGACCCTGCTTTCCTGGAGAAGGTCCTTGTTGGACTCCGCAATCTCTGAGCGCGTGGACACCCCCACCCGGCTCGGAGGCCGTACGCCCCTGCGCAGCACCGCGAAGGACGGGGCGAAGATCGTCATCGTCGGCGGCTTCGGTGCCGGCAAGACCACGCTGGTCCGCTCGGTCAGCGAGATCCGGCCGTTGTCCACCGAGGAGACGATGACCGAGGCCGGTCGAGGTGTCGACGACACCGCCGGGGTGGCCACGAAACTGCGCACCACGGTCGCGTTCGACTTCGGCCGGGTGTCGTTGACCGACGATCTCGTGCTGTACCTGTTCGGCGCGCCGGGGCAGCGGCGTTTCTGGTTCCTGTGGGACCGGCTCTTCGCCGGGACGTTGGGGGCGGTGGTGTTGGTCGACACCCGCCGCATCGAGGACTCGTGGTACGCCATCGACCGCCTGGAGCACTACGGCATGCCGTTCGTGGTGGCCCGCAACAACTTCCCCGGCAGCGCGCACGGGCTCGACGAGTTGCGGGAGGCGCTCGCGGTGCACGAGGCGGTGCCGATCGTGGACTGCGACGCGCGTGAGCGCGACTCGGCCAAACACGTGCTGATCACCCTCGTCCACCACCTGTACACGATGTCGCGGGCACGCAACGCGCGACGCTGACCGGGTTTGGCAGGATCACGGCATGGCTTCGACAGTGTCCGACGTGATCGCCGCCCTCGACGCGGCCTACCCTCGCGAGCTCGCCGAGTCGTGGGACGCGGTGGGACTGGTGTGTGGCGACCCGGCCGAGCCGGTCGAGCGTGTCCTGGTGTGCGTGGACCCGGTGACGGCCACGGTGGACGAGGCGATCGAGTGGGGTGCCCAACTCATCGTGGCGCACCACCCGCTGTTGCTGCGCGGGGTCCACGGCGTGGGGACCGACACCGCCAAGGGGCGGCTCGTGCACCGCATGGTGCGCTCGCACGTGGCGCTGTTCTGCGCTCACACCAACGCGGACTCGGCGGTGCCCGGAGTGTCGGACGCGCTGGCCGAGCGCATCGGACTCCGGGTGTTGCGCCCGCTCGCGCCGCACGCCACCGGGGACGGTTCCACCGGCATCGGCCGGATCGGCGAACTGCCGGAGGCGGTGCCGTTCGGTGAGTTCGTGCGGCGCGTGGGTGCGGCTCTCCCGGCGACGCGTCCCGGCGTGTTGGGAGCCGGGGACCCCGACCGGCTCGTGCGCACGGTCGCGGTGTCCGGCGGCGCCGGGGACAGCTACCTCGGGGCGGCGACCGCGGCCGGAGTCGACGCCTACGTGACCGCGGACCTGCGGCACCATCCCGCCGGGGAACACCTGGAACAGGGCGGTCCCGCTCTCGTCGGGCTCACCCACTGGGCCAGTGAGTGGCCCTGGTGCGAGCAGGCGGCCGAGGTCGTCCGGGCAACGTGCGACGTGGAGGTGCGGGTCTCGACGACGTGCACCGATCCGTGGACGCTGCGGGCCGGGGAGTAGGCCCGGCGCGGGGAAGCCGATGACTGCGGTGGTATCCCCGTCTGCGCAGGTCGGCGACTCTCTACAGTGAGGGCATGAGCGACGAGGCGACCAACGACGTGAGCGGGGGGCAGTCCGCCACGAACGATCTCGACTTCTGGTCGTTCGTCGAACTCGCCAACCACCGGCTCGCCACCGAGTACGGCTTCCGTCACCAGTTGGCGACCGAGGTCCTGCTGACCCTCAACCGCGCGTCGAACATCGTCACCTACGACCTGGAGGCGGCGGTGCACCGGCCGCACGGGTTGTCCTGGTCGGCGTTCCGGCTGCTGTTCGTCACCTGGCTGGCCGGGCCGTTGGAGCCCAAGCGCGCCGCCGTGCTGACCGGGATGAGCAGGGCCGCCGTGTCGAACCTGGCGAAGACGCTGGTGGCGGAGGACCTGCTCGACCGCAGCCCCGACGCGCGCGACGGCCGGTCGGTCCGGCTGTCGCTCACGGAGAAGGGGCACACGCACATGGTGAGCGTCTTCCGCGTGCACAACGAACGCGAGCACGAGTGGGCCACGGTGTTGACCGACACCGAGCAGCGAATCCTGATCATGCTGCTCAACAAGCTGATCACCAACCGGCACCAGTTCGACGTCCGGGGCCGCAACTGAGTCGCCGGTCGCGGCAGACAGCGACGGAGAGGTCCGGCTCAGGTCGCGACGAGCCGGGCGAGGCGCCGTGCCGCGTCGACGACGGCGGCGGCGGCCTTGTCGGTGTCCAGCCCTTCGAGGGCGACGACGCCGACGCTGCGTTCGAGCGACTGGCCGTCGGCGGGGACGCCCGCCGAGACTCCGACCGCGCCGCGTTCGAGCTCGCCGGTCGTGATGCTGTAGCCGTCGCGCCGGGCCTGCCGTACGGGTTCCGGATCGCGCTCGTTCGGTGGGCGCAGCGCGAGGATGGCGATCCCGGACGCGCCGCGGTGCAGTGGGTGGCGACTGCCGACCCGATAGCCGACCCGGAACATGGCGTCGCTCGGCTCGGCGACCATCAGCACGACGCACTCGGAGCCCTCGGCCGCCGCGACGAACGCCGTGGCGTGGGTGCGGTCGGCGAGCTCGGTGAGCACCGGACGGGCACCGTGGAGGAACTGCGGCTCGAACCGCGACAGGAGCACGGCGGCGCCCACACCGAGCCGCAACCGGCCGGAGTCCGTGCGGGCCACCAGCGAGTGCGCCTCCAGTGTGGCGACGATGCGGTAGCAGATGGCCCTGTGCACGCCCAGTTCGGCCGCCAGTTCGGCCACGGAGATACCTGTCGGGCTCTGCGAGATGATGTCCAGCGCGCGCAGGCCGCGGTCGAGGGTCTGCAGGGTGCTCATCCGGTTCCTCATCGTGTCGGTGGTCCCGATGATAGTTCCCGATGACCGTCGGTGAGGACACCGCAGCACGCCCGCACCGGTCCGCGCCCGAGTACGGCGGCGGCGTGCGGCGCGTGCGCTCGGTGGGTTCGCGCCCTGTGGGAGGATCGCAGAGGTGGGGCGGGGCGAGTCCCCGATGCAAGCGAACCATCGCACCCGCGAGGACGAACGGAGACAGCAGTGAAGGCAGAACCCGCCGTTCAGCGTCAGTTGCTCGACCTGGCGAAGGCCGACGCCGAGCTGACTCGCGTCGCTCATCGCCGCCGCACCCTGCCTGAGCTGGCCGAGATCGAGGACGTGGAGAAGCGGCTGCGGGAACGGCGTGACGCGCTGGTGTCGGTGCAGACGACGGCGTCCGACCTCGAACGCGACGTGGCCAAGCAGGAGCGCGAGATCGAGTCGGTGCGGGCCCGGGCCGACCGCGACCGTCAGCTGATGGCGTCGGGCTCGGTGTCCGCGAAGCAGTTGGCGGACCTCGAACACGAGCTGCAGACGCTCGCGCGCAGGCAGTCGGTGCTGGAGGACGATCAGCTCGAACTGATGGAGCGCAAGGAAGCCGTCGACGCCGACGTCCAGCGCACCGCCGCTGAGGTCGACAAGATCGAGCAGGAACTCGCCGACGCCCGGAAGCGGCGGGACGAGGCGCTGGCCGACCTGGACACGACGCAGGCGCGGCGGGAGGCCGACCGCGAGCGCCTGCTTCCCATGCTGCCGGAGAACCTGGTCGCCCTGTACGAGCGGGTGCGTGCCCACAAGGGCATCGGCGCCGCGCTGCTGAAGGCCCGCCGTTGCGGCGCCTGCCAGTTGGAGCTCGACCGCAGCGCGATCTCCGAGATCAAGGCGGCGGCCGAGGACGAGGTCGTGCAGTGCGAGAACTGCGACGCGATCCTGGTGCGCACGCTGGAGTCCGGCCTGTGATCTCGGGGGTCGTCGTCGAGGCCGACGGCGGGTCGCGGGGCAATCCCGGTCCCGCCGGTTACGGCGCGGTGGTGCGGGACCCGCGTACCGGCGAGGTGCTGGCCGAACGGCAGGACGGCCTCGGCATCGCCACCAACAACGTGGCCGAGTACACGGGCCTCATCGCGGGTCTGGAGGCCGCGGCGGAGCTCGGTGCGTCCACTGTGGAGGCACGGCTCGACTCGAAGCTCGTCGTGGAGCAGATGAGCGGCCGCTGGAAGATCAAGAACGCGGCGTTGCAACCACTGGCTCTGCGGGCGCGCGAGGTGGCGAGCGGCTTCGAGCGCGTGACGTACACGTGGGTGCCGAGGGCGAAGAACGCCCACGCCGACCGCCTGGCGAACGAGGCGATGGACGCCCAGGCCGAGGGGCGGCCGCCGGCGCGCCGCGCCGACACCCCCTCCGAGGCCGGTGCCGGGACGCGGGACACGCCCGAGGACCCTGCCCGGGAGCAGGTCGTCGAGTCGGCGGGTGAGGGTGATCGGGAGCCCACCGGGGAGCGGTCGCCGACGCACTGGACCGGCGCCCGCGGGGCCCCGACCCGCCTGCTTCTCCTGCGCCACGGCCAGACTCCGATGTCCGTCGACCGCCGGTATTCCGGATCGGGCGATGTCAGCCTCACGGAGTTGGGTGCCCGGCAGGCGGAGGCGGCGGCGAAGCGCATCGCGGCGATGGAGGACCTCGGTGAGGACGTGCGGGTGGTCTCCTCGCCGCTGACCCGGGCCACCCGGACGGCGCAGAAGGTGGCCGACGCCCTCGGCGTGCGCGTGGAGACCCACCGCGATCTGCGGGAGACCGACTTCGGGGAGTGGGAGGGCCTCACGTTCGACGAGGCCGCGCAGCGCGATCCGGAACTGCACCGACGTTGGCTGCGCAACGCGTCCGTGCGGCCGCCGGGCGGTGAGAGCTTCGACGAGGTGCACCGCCGGGTGCGCAGGGCGTGCAGCGACGTGGTGGCCCGTCACGGCGGAAGCACGGTGGTGATCGTCAGTCACGTCACGCCGATCAAGTCGTTGCTGCGCTCGGCGCTCGACGTCGGCCCGTCGCTGCTGTACCGCCTGCACCTCGATCTCGCGTCGCTGTCGCTGGTCGATCTCTACCCCGACGGCAACGCGTCGGTGCGCCTGGTGAACGACACCTGCCACCTCACGTAGCGGCCGAGGTACGCTTTTCAGTGAGGACGAGTTGGCAGGGCGGCCGCGGCCGAAGGTGTCGCCTTCGGTCGAGGAAAGTCCGGACTCCACAGGGCAGGGTGGTTGCTAACAGCAACCCGGGGTGACCCGCGGGACAGTGCCACAGAGAACAGACCGCCCGGCCGTCTCGGCCGGGTAAGGGTGAAACGGTGGTGTAAGAGACCACCAGCGCCTCGGGTGACCGGGGCGGCTCGGTAAACCCCACCCGGAGCAAGGCCAAGAGGGAGCCGCGAGGCTCCTGCGCAGGCGTTCGAGGGCGGCCCGTCCGATGCCTGCGGGTAGGCCGCTGGAGCCTGTCGGCGACGGCAGGCCAAGATGGATGGTCGCCCAGCGTCCGCCGCGAGGCGGGCGTGGACAGAATCCGGCTTACATGCCAACTCGTCCTCTCTCGTGCGAGAGCGGGTCGTGGCGCGCTTTTTCGTGATCACCGGGCGGGCGGTCGCGTCCCAGGCACGCCAGCACCAGTGGGATCGTCGTGCCCCAGCACAGCAGCACCACTCCCGCGCTCGTCAGCGTTGTCGGGGTCGGTGAGTCGACGTCATGACCACTGTGGTGCAGAAGCCACGTGTACACGGAGAGCGCCCACGCGGCCGACCAGGCCACCGTCCCGAACCAGAGCGCGGCTCGTGTTCCGCGCCGGCGTCGCCCATGCCACACAGCGACGGCGACGCATGCCGCGACCATGGTCGGCAGATGCAGGAACAGCACGAGAGCGCCGATACCGTCGGCTGTGTCGATCTCGTCGAACGAGACCGGCTGTCCCGTGAGGTAGCGGTGCCAGAGAACGGCGTCGTACCACTCGACAGCGTGCAGAGCCGTTCTCAGCACCGCCTCCGTCACGAGCAGCGCGGCGACGACTCCGGTCGTCCGCGTCTGCGTCACAGCTCGGTTCACTCCGTCGTCCACTCGGGGCGCGGGGTCATCCGGAAGGTCAGGTAGTCGACCGTCCAGCCGTCCTTGGTCTGGCTCCGCTCGGCGACGACGGTGCGGTCGAAGCCCGCTTCGTCGCGGTAGGCGCGTTCGTGCCAGCGGCGGATCTGCTCGACCCGCTCGGCCGGCATCCGTGGGCGGTGCGGCTGGTCGCTCATGCTGGCAGGGTATGGCCGCCGATCTCCCTCGGACACCGGATTTCCTCCCGGCACACGAGCGGAGCAACCGATGTCGCGCGTGCTTGTGGATCTTCCCGGCGGAGTCGCGCGGCCCTAGGGTGTGCTCCATGGACCGTGCGCTTGCCCGCGAACTCGCCCATCGCTGCCACAACGCGGTGGAGCCGTTGCACGCCTTCGTCTACTTCTCGCCCGAGATGGAGCAGACCTTCGCCGGTGCGGGTCTCAAGGCGGGGCGCAGGGCGTACTTCGCCGGCCGCGCCGCGCCGCTGGGTCCGGTGGGCGCGACAGTGGTCACCGCGACGTTCTACAACTTCAGCCCGAAGCTCGTGGAGCGCCACATTCCCGAGGCATGGCGGGTGGTGGCTCCGGCCGAGGTCGTGAACCTGAGGTTCTCCGCCGCCGAGGCCGGGTTGCGCAGGCTGCTCGGCGAGGCGGCGGACTCGCCCGAGGTCGGGGAGCTCGGGGAGTTGCTGCGGGAGGCCGCCGGGCACGCTCCGGCGGAGGGGCGGGCGCTGTTCGCCGCGCACGCCGACCTCGACTGGCCGGACGGTGCCGTGGCGAGGCTGTGGCACGCCGCCACCCTCCTGCGTGAGTTCCGTGGGGACGGGCACATCGCCGCGCTCGTCGCCGAGGGGCTGTCCGGGCTCGACGCCCTCGTGACGCACATCGCCACGGGCAAGAGCTTCCGCGCCGACGTCGCCCGCGAGACGCGTGGCTGGACGGAGGCCGAGTGGTCCGCCGCCGAGGACGCGCTGCGCGAGCGCGGCCTGCTCGACGACACCGGCGCGCTCACCGACGCGGGGCACGCGCTGCGGGCGGCGGTCGAGGAGCGCACCGACGCGGCCGCGACGGCCCCCTACCGCAAGCTCGGCGAGGACAAGGCTCGCCGCATCGTCGAGCTGGCCAAGCCGCTGTCGCGGACGCTGCTCAAGGCCGGAGGCATCCCTCGCGAGCTGTTCGCCCGCGGCTAGGTCCGCGTCCGCCCTCGCCGGGCGAGGTGTCACGGCCCGTGACCGGCCGCGCGGGTCGCTCGGTCGGATCGCCGTGGGCGATACGCCCGTTCGGATGAGGTCCGGACCCGCTGCCTGGGCAGGCAGCGCGAGTGTTGTGATCTCCGTGCCGCAACCGGCCCGAGGCATGATTCACTGTCTTAGCGGTCACCGACCGAGGGACTTTCGGCACACACTGTGAAGGGGCGTCGACGCGCATGAGTGAGTTCGGGCACGCCGGGGGACACCCGCGCGGGCACCGTGCGAATCGTCACGGCGGCGTCCTCGAACTGGGGGACGTGCACGTCCCGGTGTGTGGGGTCACGCAGGGAGGTCCGGTGGACGGGGCACGGTGCCGGACCAGACCTTTGACCCCCATCCGTCATCACGCCATGATGTTGGATGAACACGGCACGTGCCGGACGATCAGCGCTGCGCACATCCGTGTACGGCACCACACACCCCGGGCACTCGGGAGCATGCGATGACCACGATGACGCTTGCGACACTCGCGCAGGCCGAGCTCGACACCGGCAACGTCCAGAACTGGATTCTCGACAACATCATTCCGCTGGTGTTGCTGTCCGTCGCGCTGCTGCTGCTGTGGCTCGGTGGCGGCAAGGGCGACAACGCGGGCGTCATGCGCAGGCTCGCGGGCGTGGTGATCGCTCTGGCGATCATCGGACTCGCCGTGAGCGGGATGGGCGTCGACGTCGGTCAGTGGCTCGCCAGCCTCTTCACGAGCTGACGTAGGGCACGCGCGGTGCGAATCCGAACCGACGACGAGATCTACCGCGTCGACGCAGTCTGGCTGGGGCCGCCGAAGGCCACGTTCCCGTGGCGTGCGCGCTATGTGGCGTGGGGCGTGGGAGTCCCGCTGTTCCTCGTCGTGCTGGCCGTCGAGCGGCAGATCGGCATCGGCTTCGACTTCTTCTCCACGGCGTGGGGGCTGGTCATCACCATCGCGCTCACCCGCATCATCACGTCGAAGATCAGCCACGAGCGTCCGCTCGGTGCCGTGTTCACGATGTGGTTCCGCGAACTGCACGCGCCTCGGGAACGTCGGACTCCCACGGGAGGTGCCGCGAGCGCGAGCAAGATCAGAGTCAACCGGGAGCGGCCGCGACCTCGAGCCAGACGCCGAGGCGGAGGCAGACGTGGGGTGGCCCCGCCACCCGCCCCGTATCCGCCAGACAGCCCAGCACGAGCGCGCCGTCGCCCGCCGGCGGCGGTCGGGAGGTAGTCGTTGTTCGGTCGCGGCAGTAGCCGGAAGGCCCAGTACCCGGCACCAGCGCAACAGGCCGAGAGCGGCCGCCGAGGCAGGCGGCTCCCCGGCGAGGCGGCCATTCCCAGCTACACGCCGTCGATCGCGGCTCGCTCGATCGACGGGCACCTCCTGCGCACGGGTCAGGAGGTGTACGCGTGGTACCGGCTGGCGCCGCAACGCTGGTCGTTCCGGTCGGACTCACAGCGGCGCGACCTCATCGCCGCGATCGCCGGTCAGTACGCCGAGCTGCAGGGCCGGTGGATGCACCTGCGGGTCACCAACCGGCCCTATCCCATCAGGATGTGGGCGGAGGCGCACGTCCACAACGCGCACAACCGCCCGCCGGACGTGTCGGGCGCGTTGTCGTTCGACGACTACCTGGTCGGCGAGCAGCAGCAGTTGATGGGCCGCTCGATGGCGGAGAAAGAGGTCTACCTGGGGGTCCAGGTCCAGACCAGGCGGATGGTCGACCGGGCGGTGGAACGCGCCGCGCCGTTGCTGCGTAAGATCCTGCCCGAGGCCGTCGACGCCGAGCTGGCCGCGCTGGACTCGGAGGTCGAGCACCTCGACCAGGTGATCGGTGCTCCCGGCCTGGAGGGGCGACCGGTGCACGCCGAGGAGATGTCCTGGCTGATGCACCGCTCGTGCTCGCTCGGGCTGCCCGCGCCGAGGAACATGCCCGCCGTGCCCGGCTCCGAGTGGGAGCCGGAGGACCTCGCGAGTTTCACCGACGCCGCGGACTTCCACTGCGAGCCCTACGCGCCCACGGTCACGGTCCGAGGCCGGACCGGCTCCAACGCGGGCGTGTCGCGCCACGTCGCCGTGCTCACGGTGGGGCAGATGCACGGCCTCTCGATTCCCGAGGTGGACGACCCGTGGGTCCAGCACGCCGACCGGTTGCCGTCGGCGGTGGAGTGGTCGGCCCGCATCTACGTCCGCAGGCCCGAGGAGGTCGCGGGCGAGCTGCAGCGGCAGATGAACAAGGTGCGGTCGCAGGTCAAGCACTACACCGACGAGCACGATCTGGAGCCACCGCAGTCGTTGGCCCGCCAGGCGTCGCGGGTGCTGGAGATCGACGACGAGATGACGTCGGGCTTCACGGCCCTGGCCACGCGGGTGCGGTCGTGGTGGCGGCTCGCGGTGTCGGGGCCCACGGAACGCGACGCGCTGCGGCTCGCGCAGCAGCTGCTCGATCTCTACAAGCCGAAGGTCGCCATCGAGCACCCGGAGGCGCAGTACGCGCTCGCGCGGGAGTTCATTCCCGGCGAGCCGTTGTCCTCGGGTGCGTACCTCCGGCGTGGTTCGGTGGTGTGGGCCGCCTCGGCCGTGCCCACCGCCACCGCCGAAGTGGGTGACCGGCGCGGCATCCTGCTCGGCGAGACCTGCACCGCCACGCGCAAGCCCGTGGCGTGGGACCCGTGGATGGCGCAGGAGGTCCGCGACGGCTCCGGGCTGACGGCGATGGTGGCCGGCCTCGGTGGCGGCAAGTCGTTCCTCGGCGGCGGCATCGTCTACAAAACACTCAGGGCGGGGGCGCACTGGACGATCCTCGACCCGTCGGGTCCGCTCTCGGCGTTGTGCGAGCTGCCGGAGATCCGGCCGTACGCGCGCCCGATCAACCTGCTGAACGCCCAGCCGGGCATTCTGAACCCGTACCGGGTGGTGGCCGAGCCGCAGCTCGAACACTTCCTCGACGAGGAGGATCCCGAGCGGGCCTGGCGACGTGAGCGGGCGTTGGCGGGGGCGACCCGGCGGAGGCTGGTGCTCGACGTCCTCACGGGTGTGCTGCCGTACGAGGTGGCGCGCATGCCGCAGACCCGCATCGTGCTGCTGCGCGCCGTGCGCACCGTCGGCGGTCGCTACGACGCCGACCCCGGCCAGGTGATCGACGCGTTGCGGCGCGACGCGAGCGAACACCACGAACACGCCGTTGTGGTGGCGGACTTCCTCGACGAGCTGCGCGAACGCATGTCGCTGCTCATCCCGGAGGCCGACGCCGACCCGTACTCGGAGAGCCGCGACGACCGGCTCACGGTGTTGACGATGGCCGGGTTGACGCTGCCGAAGGAGGGCGTGGGCCGGGAGCACTGGACCGACGCCGAGGCGCTGGGCGTGGAGATGCTCAACCTCGCCGCGTGGTTGACCCAGCGGTCGGTGTACGAGAAGCCGAAGAAGGAACGCAAGGGCGTCTGGATCGACGAGGCGTTCTTCCTGTCCGAGGTGCCCACCGGGCGCGTGCTGATGAACCGCTTCGCGCGCGACTCCCGCAAGTGGAACGTGCGGGTGCTGCTGTCCTCGCAGATCCCCGCGGACTTCCTGCGCATCCAGGGTTTCGTCGCGTTGCTCGACTCGGTGTTCGTGGGTCGGCTCGACGACGACGAGACCCAGTCGGACGCGCTGCGCCTGCTGAAGGTGCCGGTGGGTGTCGGCTACGAGCAGGTCGTCGCGGCGCTCGGCCGCAGGCCGGGCACGCGGCGCGACGTCGAGCGCGACACCGAGCCGCGGCAGTTCGTCTTCGCGGACGGCGCCGGCGGGGTCGAGCGCATCCGGGTGGACTTCTCCGGCCCGCACCTGGACCACCTGCGCGCGGCCCTGGACACCACACCCGGTTCCGTACCGGACGGCGATCGACGTCCCGCCCGTTCCGACCGGCCCGTGGACGAGGGGGACGACGCGCACGGCGTGCCGACGCCCGATCCGGCGCCGGAGCTGGACGAGGAGCTCGAACGCGCTGCGGAACGCGAGGTGGGCCTCACCGAGGAGGCCCTGCTGGCCGACACCGAGGCCGTTTCTCGGGCGGACCAGGCGAGCACGACGAACGAGACGGACAAGGCGGTCGAGAAGGAGCCCGCGCGAGCGGGCAAGGGTGGCACCGGCAGGGGCGCGGCATGAACACGATCATGACGTTGGTGGCCGTCGTCTGCTGCGCGTGGGCGTGGCGGGCGGTGCGGACGCGTCGTCGTGGCGGCTCGGTGAGGCGCAGGGGTCCTGCGCTCGCCATGGTCGTCGCGGTGCTCGGACTCCAACTCACGATCGCCGCACCGGCGTCGGCGCAGGACGGCTGCGAGGTGCCGAACCCCGAGCGTCCCGGCGCGGGCATGGTGGGCGAGATCGACGAGCCCGGCGTCAAGGGCGAGGCGGGCAGCGCCTACCTCGACTACAGCTACGCGGGCATGGTCTGGCACGTCTACGACTGCGACGACGGTGTGCTGAGCCTCGGCTCACCGGAGTCGACCATCGACACGTGGGCGGGCAACCAGCTGTTCAACATCGCCAAGAACATCGTCGGCGCCACGAACTCGCTGCACTACACCGTGTTGGAAGGCGGGCTGCTCAACCCGATCTACAACGCCGTGTCGGAGGGCGCGAAGGCCGTCTACGACAACGTCTACACCCAGCTGTTCGGGCTGTTCGCGCTGCTGCTGGCGATCCTGCTGTTCCGCAACATCTGGCGGGGCGATCTGTCCACGGTCAGCAAACGGGCGTTGTTCGCGATCGGGGGCGTCTGGCTGGCCGCGTCGTCGCTGGCGTTGCTGCGCTACTACGACGACATCGACCGCGCCATCGTCCAGACCACCACCAACATCCAGGCGGGCTTCGTCGACGAGACCGAGGACCGGGTGGTGCGGCACGTCCTGCCCACCGACCTGCACAACGAGGTGGTCTACAACAACTGGTTGCGCGGTGAGTTCGGCGACCACGAGGCGCCGCAGGCCGAGCAGTACGGCCGGGATCTGCTCGACGCGCAGGCCTTCAGGTGGGAGGAGGTGCGTAACGGCGACGACGCGGACGAGGCCGTGATCGAGGAGAAGAAGTCGTCGTACCGGGAGATCGCCACCCAGCTCGGCCCGGTGACGGGCAACTTCACCGGCGAGGACGGCAGCCGTACCGGCGTCGGGTTCCTCTCGCTGTTGCAGAGCCTGTGTTACGCGCTGTTCCAGCTGTTCGCGAAGGCGGCGGTGTTGCTGGCACAGATCCTGGTGCGCGTGTTCACGTTGACCGCGCCGCTGATCGGGTTGGTCGCGATCCTGCACCACGACATCCTGCGCCGCGTCGGCCGGGTCGTCGGCACCGTCGCGTTCAACCTGCTCGTGCTGTCGGTCCTCGCGGGTGTGCAGGCGTTGCTGCTGCGGGCCGTCTTCGACGCGGGCGGGCTCTCGATGCTCACACAGATGGCGGTCGCGGGGCTCGTCACCGTGTTGCTGTTCATGGTCGGCAAACCCGGCCGACGGCTGTGGCAGATGGTGGAGATGTCGGTCGGCATGGTCGGTGCGGCGGTGCCGACCCCGAAGAGCGGTCTCTTCTCCCGCTTCCGCCGTGGCGGCGACCAACCCAGCCCGCAGGACGAGTTCTGGAAGAACGTCGCGGAGGAGGACGCCGCCGAGGGCGGTGCGGCCACGCGGGGCACGGGTGGGGCTCTCGGGGACGGGCGCGGCCGTCCC
>NZ_CM001466.1:3730523-3733179 GCF_000231055.2 Saccharomonospora azurea NA-128
CGAGCGCGCCGCGTTGCCCGCGGGCGGCGGCGACGCGTCGGGCGTGTACGGCGGGTTCTCGCCGAGCCGCTCGCCCGGCGACTACATGGGACGGCAGGACCCGATGTCGGTGGTCTCGGGAGGAAGCCGCAGGGTGGACACCGCTCCGGTGAGCGACTCGCGCTGGGATCGGGCGGACGACGCCGATCCGTTCGTGGTGCCCTCACGGTTGTCGTCGGTTGACGACGCGGGGCCGCTGCCGGTCTCGGCGCCGGCGACGCCCGCGGCGTCCGTGCCGCAGCCGCGTCGCGTGGAGCACGAGCTGGTGGCGGGCAAACCCGTGTTCGTGCTGTACCGGCCGTCGCGGGGCCTGGAGGTTCGTGACGACGGCCGCGACACCGACCGCGTGGTCCGGTAAGGGGGCGCGGGGATGCCGATTCGTACCAACCGGGGCAGGGCGGCGGTGTATCGCCGGCTGTGGGGTTTCCCGATGCGCTCGCCCGGGCACCTCGTCGGCACCATCGTGGTCGTCGCCGCGCTCCTCGTGGCCGCGGGTGTTCTCGTGCCGAAGCTCGTGGGCGACGACAGGACGACGCCGCCCGTCCCGGGAGCCTCCGGGTCCACATCGGAACAGGCGGCGACGAGTGCCGAGCCCACACTCGACCGCGAGACGCTGCCCACCCGGTTGTCCGAACCACTCGTCACACCCACTCCGGCCGATCCCGCTCCCGAGGCCCTCGACGTGGCGACGCGGTGGGTCACCGCCTGGGCATCCGTTCCGGACGCGGACACCGACGACGCCGCGGAGACGTGGTTGGAGGGGCTGCGGCCTTACACCACGCCCGAGTTCCTGCCGCAGCTGCGCACTGTCGAACCGGCCAACGTGGAGGCGACGAAGGTCGTCGGCGAGCCGAAGGCCCGCGAGTCGTACCCGCGGTCGGTGAAGGTGGAGGTCGCCACCGACGGGCCCACGCTGCTCGTCACGGTGATCGACACCGACGACGGATGGAAGGTGACGGCCTACACCGAGGCGGAAAGCGGGTGAGGTTGCCGTGCGTGCCGGACTGCTGATCGGTTGTGTCGCCGCCGCGGGCATCACGGTGCTCGTGGCCGCGGGCGCGGTGCTGGTGGTGGACAGTCAACGGCAGCAGGCCCACGCCACGCCGGTGAGCTGCAACGCCGCGCTGGGCCCCACCCAGCCGGGACAGCAGAACCGGGGCACGAACGACGCCGCCAACCTCACCGAGGAGCAACTCGGCACGGTGTCGCTGATCATCTCGATCGGCAAGGAGCGAGAGCTCTCGCCACGGGCGTGGCAGGTCGCGATCCAGGCGGGCATGACCGAGTCCGGCCTGCGCAACGTCCACTACGGCGACCGCGACTCGCTGGGCATCTTCCAGATGCGGCCCTCGATGGGCTGGGGGTCGCCGGAGCAGGTCACCGACCCGGCGTACGCGGTGAACAAGTTCTACGACGTCCTGGAGTCCATTCCGGACTGGGAGGAGTTGCGGCCCGGCGACGCGGCCCAGGCCGTGGAGCGGTCGGAGTTCCCCGACCGGTACCACCGGTGGGAGCCGATGGCGGTGCATCTGGTGGAGACGATGGGCGAGGTGTCGGACGCCGCGGGCTGCGGCACCGGGCTCGGGGCCGCGTTGCCGCCGAACGAGGAGGCGGCCGACGCCATCGAGTTCGCCCTCGACGAGCGGGGCGACCCGTACGTGTGGGGCGCGACGGGTCCCGACTCCTACGACTGCTCCGGTCTGATGTTGCGCGCGTACGAGGCGGCCGGGATCACGCTGCCCCGCGTGTCGCGCGACCAGTACAAGGCGGGCGCGATGTTGCCGGTGGAGGAGGCGCAGCCGGGCGATCTGGTCTTCTGGGCCTACGACTCGTCGGATCCGACGACCATCCACCACGTCGCGATGTACCTGGGGGACGGCAAGATCGTGGAAGCTCAGCAGTCCGGTGTGCCCGTGCACACGCGGGACTTCTCGTTCGACGAGGCCGGCCTGGTGCCCCAGGCCGTGCGACCGGGTGTGTGAGGAGACGTCGTGGCCAAGAAGTGGGGTAAGCGCAGGAAGGCGAGCCCGGTGGTGGTGCCCCAGGCGTTCGACGCCGCGTTCGGGGCGCCCGCGCAGGCACGGCCGTCGGGCCAGGCGACGCGGTCCGGGCGGGCTCCCGCGTCGAGCACGCCGTTGGCCGACCAGCTGTCCACCGAGGCCCCCGGGGTGAGCGAGAACTACGTGGTGCTGCCCCGCTCGCTCGCCGAGGACATGCCGCTGCCGTGGCAGCAGCAGCTCGCCGCGCTGCTCGCGCAGTTCCACGACACTCACCGCACCCTGTCGTGGCCGACGTACCGGGTGGTGCCGTCCCGCCCGGAGCGGCTGGTGGACCTCGACGAGGAGCAACTCGCGGAGGCGGGCTATCTGGTGGAGCTCGACTCCGAGGGCGAGATGGTCTACCGCGACCGCACCGGCCGCCGGGTCGAGAACCCGGAGGAGACCGTCGCGCTCGTGCCGTGCCTCGACCCGATCGCGCGCAAGCCCGCGGACGGCGGTGCGGGGTCGGGCAAGCCCGGTGCGGCGCCCATGAACATCGGTCCGCAGCCGGTGTGGCGGGCGACCGGACGCTCGGGTTCCACCGCGAGCCCGGCGGCGTCCCCGGCGCAGGCCGTGCC
>NZ_CM001466.1:3733279-3748254 GCF_000231055.2 Saccharomonospora azurea NA-128
CGCCGTTGCCACCGCCGCCGACGGCGCCGACCCTGACGCCACCACCGGCCACGACGGCGGACGCACCGCGACCACCGGCTCCCGCTGCCGCGACGCCACCGAACCAGCCGACGCCACCGGTGGAGGCCTCGGACCCGGTGGACAGCTCGGACGGCGAGGCGACCCCTGCGGCACCGGAGTTCGGCCCGACCGGCGACGAGCCGACCGAGATCCCTTACCGCTACCGCCGATGAGCGGTTCGACCGCTAGCACTGATCAGCGGTTCGACCGCTACCGCCGCTGAGCGGTCCATGCCACGCTGAGACCCATGGCAGCCAAACGCAAGGACCCGAACCCGCCGACGGGCTGGTGGTACAACACGCGCACCGGCGAGGTCGAGCACGGCGAGCTGTCGCGAGCCATCGACCTCATGGGGCCGTATCCGGACGAGGCCACCGCCCGCAACGCCCTCGAAATCGCCAGGGAACGCACCAAACGCGCCGACCGCGAGGAAGCCGAGTGGGAGGGCGAGGACGCCGACGAGCGTTGAGGTCGCCGAGTTCGCCGAGGCCGCCGCGGTCACCGAGGCCGCCGGGATCACCCATGCGCCGACCTCGGCGCCATCCCCGTGCATCGGGTTAGTGTCGAGGTGTGGCTCTCGCGGCACACGGCCCGGGCGTCGGCGACTTCGCCTCGCTGCGCGCCGAGTTCGCGCTGCCGGAGTCGTTCCCACCCCAGGTGCTGGCAGAGGCCGAGGTCGTCGCCGGCGACCTCGTTCCCTGTCCCGGGCCCCGCGAGGATGCGACCGACCTCCCGCTGGTGACGGTCGATCCGCCTGGGGCCAAGGATCTCGACCAGGCGATGTGCCTGACGCGCCGCGGGCGGCGCGGGTACCGGATCGACTACGGGATCGCCGACCTCGGTGCTTTCGTCGTGCCGGGTGGTGCGCTGGACACGGAGGCGCGTCGCCGCGGGCAGACGTTGTACCTGCCGGACGGCAACGTGGGCCTGCACCCGGCGATCCTCGCCGAACAGGCCGCGAGCCTGCTGCCCGGTGTGGTGCGGCCCGCGGTGCTGTGGACGATCGACATCGACGCCGGGGGCGAGCCCGTGGCCGTGCGGGTGCGTCGGGCGTGGGTGCGCTCGCAGGAGCAGCTCGATCACGACACGGTGGCCGTCGGCCTGTGGCGCGGCACAGCGCATCCCTCGGTGGCGGCCCTGCCGGAGGTGGGGCGCCTGCGGCGGGAACGCGCGGCGGGGCGAGGTGCGGTGGAGCCGCAGGTCCCCGAGTCACGTGTGCGCGCGGAGCCCGAGGGCGGGTGGGCGCTGGTGCGCCGACCGCAGCACGACGTCGAGGAGTGGAACGCCGAGATCTCCCTGCTCACGGGCATGGTGGCGGCCCAGCTGATGATCGACGCCGGGGTGGGTGTGCTGCGCACGGTGCCCGAGGCCGGTGACGAGGCGGTGGACTGGCTGCGCCGGTCCGCTCGCGCGCTGGGTGTGCCGTGGCCGGACTCGGCGGGTGTCTCGGAGGTGCTCGCGGGGCTCGATCCGGACGACCCGGCGTCGTTGGCGCTGCACGCGGGAACGGTGCGACTGCTGCGCGGTGCCGGGTACACGGCGTTCGACGGCGCCGTGCCCGAGTCGGTCGGCCACGCGGGGATCGGCAGCCCGTACGCCCATGTCACCGCGCCCATCCGGCGTCTGGTGGACCGGTTCGCCACCGAGGTGTGTCTCGCGGTCGCGGCGGACGAGCCGGTACCGGACTGGGTACACCGCACCTTGCCGGAGTTGCCGCGCCTGATGGGGGTGTCGGACACGCTGGCCTCGCGGGTGGAGCGAGCCTGCCTCGACCAGGTCGGGGCGTGGGTCCTCGCCGAACGGGTGGGCACGACGTTCGACGGCGTGGTGTTGCGGTCCGGCGGGTTCGGCGCGGTGGCGGAGGTGTACGTCGAGCATCCGCCGGTGCTGGCTCGCTGCGCCGACGTGACGGTTCCGGAGGGCAGCACGATCACCGTGCGGCTCACCGAGGTCGATGTCGTCAACCGGAGGGTGTGCTTTGAACAGGCGGGAACATGAGCGGCACGAGGACGAGCCGACGCAGGGCTGGACGGACGAGGAACGGGCGCTGCGGGAGAAGGTGCTCGCCGGGCGGAGCGTGGTGGTGAACGTCCGCAAGTCGGGCCCGCACAAGCACCTGGTGCCGTGGTTGGTGGAGCAGGGGCTCATCACCTACGTCGGCCACGCAGGCAACCGCCACGCGTGGCCCGAGTCCGACTTCGCCAACCCGTTCGTCAAGGAAGCCAAGCACGATCGTGAGGCGATGGTCCGGCACTACCGGGACTACCTGCGCGACCAACCCGAGCTGGTGCGCCGCCTGCGCGAGGGGGAGCTGAACGGGCGGGCACTGGGCTGTTGGTGCGCCCCCGAGCCCTGCCACGCCGACGTTCTGGTGGAGTACACGGCATGAGAGACGATCTGGGCGACGACGTCGCGCTGCCGGGGCCGGTGTCGCGCGTGGTGTCGCTGGTGCCGTCGCTGACCGAGGCGGTGGCCGAGACGGTGCCGGGCGTGCTGGTGGGGGCCACCGACTACTGCACGCACCCGGCGTCGCTGGACGTGGCGCGGGTGGGCGGATCGAAGTACCCGAAGCTCGACGCGGTGTTCGACTGCGCCCCCGACCTGGTGCTCGCCAACGTGGAGGAGAACCGGCCGGAGGACGTGGCGCGGCTGCGGGAGGCCGGGATCGCGGTGTGGGTGACGGCGGCGCCCGCGACCGTCCCGATGGCACTGGAGTCGCTGCGTGCCGTGTTCACGCGGGCGTTCGACGTGGCGGTGCCCGAGTGGCTTACCGAGGCCGAGCGCGCGTGGCGCGACCCGGTCGCGGTGCGGGTTACCGCGGTCGTGCCGGTCTGGCGCAAGCCGTGGGTGGTGCTGGGCCGCGACACCTTCGGCGGGGACGTCCTGCGCCGACTCGGTGTCCACAACGTGTTCGCCGAGCATGCCGACCGCTACCCGCGGCCGAAGATCGAGGAGCTGCGTGCCCGGTTCGCCGACGGTCAGGCTGATCTGCTGGTGCTGCCCGACGAGCCGTACGTGTTCACCGACGACGACGGGCCCGACCACTTTCCCGGGGTTCCCTACGCGCTGATGTCGGGTCGGCGGCTCACGTGGTACGGCCCGTCGCTGGCCTCCGCCAGGGACGAGCTCACCGCTGCCCTCGCCGACGTCCGCACACCGTGAATCCGGCGCCGACGGGTCGTCGGCGCCGGATCGACAGGCGTCGGTGTCGTCAGTGGAACGTGTGCTCCGCCGCCGGGAACGAGCGTTCACGCACGTCGTCGGCGAACGCCTTCGCCGCATCGGTGAGCGCGCCCGCGAGGTCGGCGTACTGCTTGACGAACCGCGGGACCCGGCCGGTGCGCAGCCCCGCCATGTCCTGCCACACGAGGACCTGGGCGTCGCAGTCGGGCCCCGCGCCGATGCCGACCGTGGGAATGGCCAGCTCGTGGGTGATCTGCTTGGCGATCTCGGCGGGCACCATCTCCATGACCACCGCGAACGCACCCGCGTCCTGCAGGGCGAGTGCGTCGGCGATGAGCCCGTCACCCGCGCTGCCCCGGCCCTGCACGCGGTAGCCACCGAGGTTGTGCTCGCTCTGCGGGGTGAAGCCGATGTGCCCCATCACCGGCACGCCCGACGCGGTGACGGCCTCGACGTGGGAGGCGTAGCGGCGACCGCCTTCGAGCTTCACGGCGTGCGCGCGACCCTCCTTCATGAACCGCGCCGCCGTGGCGACGGCCTGCTCGGGCGAGCCCTGGTAGGAGCCGAACGGCAGGTCGGCCACCACGAGGGGCTTCGTCACCGACCTCGTCACCGCCCGGACGAGCGGCAGCATCTCCTCGACCGTGATCGGCAGTGAGGACTCGTAGCCGTACACCGTGTTCGCCGCGGAGTCGCCCACCAGCAGAACGGGGATTCCCGCGTCCTCGAACAGCCGGGCGGTGTAGGTGTCGTAGGCGGTGAGCATGGGCCACGGCTCGCCGCGCCCCTTCATCTCCTGCAGGTGGTGGATGCGGACGCGCTTGCGCAGTACCGGCTGTGTGGTGTCGTCCGGCTGCGCGTGCTGGTGGCCCGCCGGCTCACCGTAGGGTGCGGTGGTCTCCGCGGTCGTCGAGGACTCCGCGCCGCTGTCGGCTGCCGTGGATCGCGATGTGTCGTCGTGAGACATCTCTGTCGTACCGTCCTTCCCTCGAGGCCGCTCGGCGGTCCCCGGGTCGTGGATCGTTGGCGTCGTCCAGCGTCCCACCGGGTGGAACGGCCACCCAACCCCGCTGCGACGAGCTTCACACCGCGACCGAGCGTGATCACGCGGCGTCAACGTCTACCCCCGGCAGGGTGATGCGTGGTAAGTAACTCGCCATGTTGTCGGGCCTGGACCGTGCCGAGCCGCCCCTGGGTGCGGTCCGACGGCTCACCGCCGGGTTGTTGTTCGTCGGTGCCGTCGTGCACGCGGGCTTCCTCGTGGAGGTCTTCCTCGACACGGCGCTGTCGCCGTGGCACACGGTCCCGGCCCGGCTGTCCGCCGCCGGGCAGCCGTACGGCGAGGTGTTCCGGGTGTTCGACGTCGTGGCCGGGGCCGCGTTCGTGGCGGCGGGGCCGTTCCTGCGGCGCCTCGCCCCGGTGCACCGGCTGGGCCGGGCCACGGCGGCGCTGGTGTGGGGCTACGGCGCGGTGTTGCTGGCCCGGGCGGCCCTGCCTCCCGAGTGCGTGCTCCAGACGGCCGAGCTGTGCGCCGCGCCCACAGGGCGGCTCGGCGAGCTGCCGGTGATCCTCGCGGGCGCACAGTACGTCGTGAGCCCGCTGATCGTGTCGTTGTGGTGGCGCGGTGGCTGGAAGGCGGCCACGCGCGCGTTGTTCGCGGTGCAGTTCGGTCTGTGGGCGTGGCTCGTCGTCGCCCACGCGCTGTTCGACGGCTGCTATGCCGGGCTGGCCGCGCGGGCGCAGGTACTCGTGGCGTCGGCCTTCCTGCTGGTCGGCGTCCGCTATGTCCTGCGCATGGGAACCGCGCGGCGGACTCGACGGCCTGATCCCACCGCGGAGGCTCCGGAGGCGGCGGCGTGCCCGGGCTGATCGGGCCCGTCGCCGACGAACGCGAGGGACTGCTCGACTACCTCGCGCAGCAGCGCTACGTGGTGTGTCTCGCGGCCTACGGGCTCACCGACCAGCAGATCCGCGAGACACCCACGGTGAGTTCGTTGAGCGTGGGCGCCATCCTCAAGCACGTCTGTCGCACCGAGCGGGTCTGGATCGACCTCGTGTGCGGCCTCGGCCTGACCGATCCGGGCGACGACCTGCGACTCGCGCCGGGCGAGACGCTGGCCGACCTCGTCGGCGAGTACGAGCGGGTGGCGACGCGCACGGAGGAGGTCGTCGCGGAGATCGACGACCTTTCCAGACCTGTGCCCGTGCCCCGGGACGTGCCGTGGTTTCCGGCCGACGTGGAGGCATGGTCGGTGCGCTGGGTGCTTCTGCATCTGATCGAGGAGACCGCCCGGCACGCCGGGCACGCCGACATCCTGCGTGAGTCGATCGACGGTGCGACGGCGCTGCCGCTGATGGCCGCGGCGGAGGGCTGGCCCGACAGCCCGTGGCTGCGGCCGTGGCAGCCCCCGCGACCCCCGCGGCCCACACGACACAGGGCGACGCCGCTCTACCAGAGGTCGAACAGCGCCGGCTGGTCGCCGTGAGCGCGTTCGAGGGCGAGCAGCCGCTGCTTGGTGGTGACCCCGCCGGGCGCGGAGAAGCCGCCGATCGCACCGTTCGCGGCGAGAACGCGGTGGCAGGGGACCAGTGGCGGGAACGGGTTCGCGCCCATCGCGCGGCCCACGGCCCGAGCCGCGCCCGGCTCGCCGAGTGCGGTCGCGACGTCGCCGTACGTCACCGTGTGTCCTGGTCCGACGGTGCGCACGAACTCGTAGACGCGGCGGTGGAAGTCGGGTACGGCCGCGAGGTCGAGCGGTACGCCCGAGGTGTCCACCGGCTCGCCACGCAGGAGTGCGACCACGCCGTCCACCGCGAGAGCCAGGACCGCGGGGACGGGTGACTCGACGGCGTCCGGTACCGCCGCCGCGAGCCGTGAGCGCACCTCGTCGGCGTCCGGGGCGGGCAACAGGCTGCGGACGACGACCTCCCCGCGCCACGCGATCCCACCGGGTCCGAGAGCCGTCTCGAACACGGCGAATCCGCCCGCCTCCGCCGTCATGGTCGGTGGGTCTCCCGCCAGCGGTTGGTCATCGGCAGCCTGCGGTCGCGGCCGAAGGCCTTGAACGTGATCTTCGTGCCGGGCGGGTACTGCCTGCGCTTGTACTCGGCGCGGTCGACCATCCGCACGACGCGGTCGACCACTTCGGCGTCGAAACCCGCCGCGAGCAGGTCGGCGAACCCGCGGTCGCCTTCCACGTAGTCGTCGAGGATGTCGTCGAGGAGCGCGTAGTCGGGCAACGAGTCCGTGTCGAGCTGGCCGGGCCGCAACTCGGCCGACGGTGGCTTGGAGATCGAGTTGGGCGGGATGGGCGGCGTCTGCCCCCGCTTCTCGGCCTCGGCGTTGCGCCAGCGCGCGAGCTCCCACACGTGGGTCTTGAACACGTCCTTGATGGGCGCGAACCCGCCCACCGCGTCGCCGTAGATCGTGGAGTACCCGACGGCCAGCTCGGTCTTGTTGCCGGTGGCGAGCACCAGGTGGCCTTCCAGGTTGGACAGCGCCATCAACAGCATGCCCCGGACCCGGGCCTGGATGTTCTCCTCGGCCAGGCCGGTCAGGTGCAACTGGTCGACGTAGGTCGCGACCATGTCCTCGACGGGCTCGACGCGGAAGTGGCAGCCGAGCCGCTCGGCGAGGTCGGCCGCGTCGGAGCGCGAGTGCTCGGACGAGTACCGCGACGGCATCGACACGCCGTACACGGCGTCGGCGCCGAGTGCGTCGGCGGCCAATGCCGCCGAGACGGCCGAGTCGATCCCTCCGGAGAACCCGAGCAGCACCGAGCGGAATCCGTTCTTCCGCACGTAGTCGCGCAGGCCCACGACCAGGGCCGACCACACCTCGGCCTCGTCGGACAGCGGTTCGGCGACCACGGGCCGGTGCGTCGGCGGGTACGGGTCCAGCGGGGTGTCGGTCAAGACCCGGTGCCGCACCGAGAAGCCCTCGACGGTGTCCTGCCGCGAACGCTCCGCCGTGTCCTGCCGTTCCGGCACATCGATGTCGACGACCAGCAGGTGTTCGGCGAACTGCGGTGCGCGCGCCAGCAACGTCCCGTCGGCGGCCACCACGATCGAGTCACCGTCGAACACCAGATCGTCCTGCCCGCCGACCTGGTTGGTGTACACGATGGGAGCCCCGGCCTCGGCCGCCCGCCGCGCCACGAGCGGCAACCGCACGTCGTCCTTGGCCCGCTCGTAGGGGGAGGCGTTGGGGGAGAGCACCAGATCCACACCCAGCGCGCCCAACGCGGTGACGGGACCGCCGTCCTGCCACAGGTCCTCGCACACCACCATGCCGAGATCGACACCGTGCAGCCGCAGCACGGACAGCTCCTCGCCCGGCTTGAAGTACCGGCGCTCGTCGAACACGCCGTAGTTCGGCAGGTGGTGCTTGAACTGCGTGGCCACGACCTCACCCCGGTGGAGCGCCGCGACGGCGTTGCGCGGGCCGACGTCGTCGGCGTCGAGGTAGCCGACGATCACGAGCACGTCCCCGCACCCCGCGTCCGCCACCGCCGTGGCGAGCGCACCGACGGCGTCCCTCGACGCCTCGGCGAACGCGCCCCGCAGCGCGAGATCCTCCACGGGGTAGCCGGTCAGCGTCATCTCGGGGAACACGACGACGTGTGCCCCTTCCGCCGCGGCCGACCGGGTGTGCTCGACGACCAGGTCGGCGTTGCCGGCGAGGTCGCCGACGCACGTGTTCACCTGAGCCGAGGCGATGCGCAGTTGTGGCATGCCCTCATTCTCACTCACGCGCTCAGGACCGCTTCTTGCGAAGCATGCTTCGCACCTTCTTGAGTGCTTGTTCGGCGTCGGAGTCGAACGGGTTGTCCTGCACGAGGTAGGTCCACGTCGAGGTGGGCCTGCGAACTCCGGCGCGTGCCAGGTCGAGGCCGTCGTCTTCGGTGATCTCGGCCTCCAGCAGGGTCTTGGCCGCCCGCGTCCGGAGGTCGTCGCGGATCCGGCGGAAGGCCGGCACGGCGGTCCGGTGGAACTCGTCGAGCGGAGCCTCCTTGGCCAATGCCCGCAGGTGGATCGTCTCGCGCACCTCGGTGAGGAACGCCAGGTGGTCGGTCCAGAGCTGGTCGAGGTGGAAGAGCACGATCTCCCGGCACACGCGTTCGAGCGTCTCGGCCTCCAGCTTCTCCTCGAGCTCGCCGTAGCGGTCCGGCTCCGCCTCCCGCAGCAGGGACTCGGCCGTGTCGGTGCGCAGCACGTCGTCGCGGTAACGCAGCAGCTCGGCGCGCTGGTGCTCGATGAGCCGCGTGTAGCGCCACGTGTTGCGGTGGATCTCCAGGTCCACGCCCTCCGCGACGCGCTGGGCGTGGTTGAGCTGCCGGTGGGCCGCGACGTCGGTGATCTCGCCGGTGTCCTCGTCGGCGGGGATGCCCTCCGGGATGTCGGGGGCATGGGCGAGCACCAGCTCGTCGCCGAGACTGGCGAAGAACACGGAACTGCCCGGGTCGCCCTGTCGTCCGGCCCGTCCGCGCAGCTGGTCGTCCAACCGGCTGCTCGGGTACCGCGCGGTGCCGATGACGTGGAGACCGCCGAGCTCCGCGACGCGCTCGGCGTCCTGGCCGTCGGCGCCTCCGAGCCGGATGTCGGTGCCCCGGCCCGCCATCT
This sequence comes from Saccharomonospora azurea NA-128, assembly GCF_000231055.2. Taxonomy (GTDB): domain Bacteria; phylum Actinomycetota; class Actinomycetes; order Mycobacteriales; family Pseudonocardiaceae; genus Saccharomonospora; species Saccharomonospora azurea. Next base: position 3,742,145 of record NZ_CM001466.1, read on the forward strand.
GCGTCGACACCGTGATCGCACCGTGCGCGCCCGCCTGGGCGATCACGGCGGCCTCCTCGGCGTCGTTGCGGGCGTTGAGCACGACGCACGACAGCCCGGCCTTGCGGAGCTTCTCCGCGAGCTCCTCCGACTCGGCGACGTCCTGCGTGCCCACGAGGATCGGCCTGCCGGTCTCGTGCACCTCGCGGATCTCCTCCACGATGGCGCGCAGCTTGCGGGTCGGCGTGGTGTACACGCGGTGCGGCAGGTCCTCCCGCACGGTGGGAGTGTTGGGCGGGATGACCGCCACTTCGAGCTCGTAGAACTCCCGGAGCTGCTCCGCCACGGCCACCGCGGTGCCGGTCATGCCCGCCACCTGCGGGTAACGCGCGATCAGCGCCTGCACCGTGATGGAGTCGAGGATCTCCCCGTGGTCCGACGGTGGGAGCTGCTCCTTCGCCTCCACCGCGGCCTGCAGGCCGTCGGGCCAGCGCTGCAACTCCGCCACCCGCCCCCGCGAGGCGTTGATGAGCTGCACCTTGCCGTCGCGCACCAGGTAGTCCACGTCTCGCGTGAGCAGTGCGTGGGCGTGCAGGGCGGCGTTCACGGCCGCGAGCCGGTCCGCCCCGGAGTCGCCGTAGAGGTCGATGCCGCCGAGCGCCTTCTCCACCACCGACGCGCCCGCCGTCGTGAGCCAGGCGTTGCGGCCGTCCGGATCGGTCTCGTAGTGCAGCCCCACCCGGAGCCGCCGCACGATCTTCGCGACCTCCTCGTCGGCCACGCCCGCGTCCACGGAACCGGCCATGACCAGCGGCACCCGAGCCTCGTCGACGAGCACGGAGTCCGCCTCGTCCACGACGGCGACGTCGGGTTCCGGCTGCACCAGGTCGGCCACGGACGTCACCAGCCGGTCGCGCAGCACGTCGAACCCGACCTCGCTGACCGCGCCGTAACAGACCTCGCGGTGGTAGGACTCGCGGCGTGCCTCCGTGGACAGCGCCGGTTCGACCCAGCCCACCGACACCCCGAGCAGGTCGTACACCGGGCGCATCCACTTGGCGTCACGGCGGGCGAGGTAGTCGTTCACCGAGATGACGTGGACGCGCTTGCCCTGCAGTGCGTAGCCCGCCGCGGCCAGAGCACCGGACAGCGTCTTGCCCTCACCGGTGGCCATCTGCACGACATGCCCGGTGAGCAGGCCCATCGTGCCGAGCAGCTGCACGTCGAACGCGCGCTCGCCGAGCGCCCGGCGCGCCGCTTCCCGGCCCAGGGCGCAGATCTCCACGAGCAGGTCGTCGTCGAGCTCACCCGCCTCGCGCACCGCCGCCGCCCGCTCGGTGAGCTCGGCGTCGGACAGCTCCTTCAGCTCGGGTTCCCGCTCGCTGATGCGGGGGAGCAGCGCCTCGTACCGCGCCAGGTCCACACTCCCGGGCCGGGACAGCATTCGTTTCAACGTCTTTCCGACCCGGCTCAAGAACGCCACCAGCGCTTCTCCCATCTCTTCGCCCGCGCCACGCCCAACGTAGCCACCGTGGTGCCGAGTTCCCAGCACTGATGGCACGATCGCAGTCGTGCGCACCAGGAAACGCTACCTGCCGGTGGCCGTGGGTCTCCTCCTTCTTTCGTCGTTGTCCGCCTGCTCGAACTCCGCCGACGAGGGTCCGACCGTGCCCGCGGGACCCGTCCCGGAAGGGCTGGAGAAGTACTACGGACAACAGCTGGACTGGGGCGAGTGCCGGCCCTACGCCACGGACACGATGGCGCAGCAGGCGTTCGGCGGCGAAGGTCTGGAGTGCGCCCGGCTGACCGTTCCCCTGTCGTACGACGAGCCCCAGGGCACCACGATCACGGTGGGTCTGTTGCGCAAGCCGGCGACCGCACCCGACGACCGGATCGGCTCGCTCGTGCTGAACCCGGGCGGACCCGGCGGGTCGGGCATGGTCACCGCCGCCCAGCTCTCCGGCGCGGTGTCCCGTACCGAACTGGGCAAGCGCTTCGACTTCGTGGGCTTCGATCCGCGCGGCGTGGGAGCGAGCGAGCCGGTGATCGACTGCCTCACCGACGCCGAGATGGACGCCGACCGCGCGGATGCGACGGCCATGGACGGCGTCGACGACGTCGCCGACGCGGAGCGCGACGCGAAGGAGTTCGCGGCGAAGTGCGCCGAGCGCACGAAGCACGGCGAGAAGATGCTCGCCAACCTCGGCACCCGCGACGTCGTGCGCGACATGGACGTGCTGCGCTCCGCCCTCGGTGACGAGAAGCTCACCTACCTCGGCTACTCCTACGGCACGCGCATCGGCACCACCTACGCCGAGACGTTCCCCGGCAACGTCCGGGCGCTGCTCCTCGACGGTGCGGTCGATCCCGAGCAGGACATGCTGGAGTCGCTCGTGGCCCAGGCCGAGGGCTTCGGAGGCACGTTCGGCAAGTTCGTCGAGTGGTGCGTCGGGCGGGACGACTGCGCGCTGGGCGGCGACGCGGCGACGGCCGTCCAGAAGTACCAGGACCTGGTACGGCCGCTGCTGGACGAACCGGTGACGCTGCCCGACGGCAGGGAGCTGTCGTACGGCGACGCCACCACGGCGACCGTCGCGGCGCTGTACAGCAAGCAGCTGTGGCCGAGCCTGAACCAGGGCCTCGCGGCCCTCGGCAAGGGTGAGGGCACGGTCCTGATGGCGTTGGCCGACATGTACTACGAGCGCGGCCCCGACGGGAAGTACTCGTCGACGCAGGAAGGGCTGGTGGCGATCCGCTGTGTCGACGACCCGCCCGTGACCGACCCCGACCGCATCGAGGCGGCGCAGGCCGAGTACGCCGAGAAGGCCCCCTTCCTGGACGCCGGCCTCCCGCCCTCGTCGGCGCGCGACGCGTGCGCGTTCTGGCCCGTGGAGCACACGTCCGAGCCGCACCTGCCCGACGTCGACGGCATCCCGCCCGCGCTGGTCGTCTCGACGACGAACGACCCCGCCACGCCGTACCAGGCGGGCGTCAACCTCGCGAAGGCACTCGACGGCCGCCTGCTGACGTTCGAGGGAGCCCAGCACACCGCGTTCCTGTCCGCGGGCGACACCTGCGTCGACCAGGCGGGCATCGCCTATCTCGTCGACGGCGAGCTGCCGCCGGAGGGCACGCGCTGCGGATGACGCTCCCGGTCACGGCCGGTCGGCGGGCTCACCTGCCGGCCGGCCGGGGTCGGAGCCCGTGCGGTTGTGCTCGCGCAGCTCCAACTCCAGCTGAACAGCCCCCTCGTTCTTCTTCCGCGGCGGCACCTGCACCCACACGCGCACGAGCGTGTCGCCGCGGTCGGCGATCCAGAACTTGACGTCGACGTCGTCGTGCACGCCGGGCACGAGGGCCGAGATCGCGGCGTGACTCAGCTCGCCGCCGATCCGGTAGGTCTCGACGTCGCCCAGTTCCTCCCGGGTCTCCGTCCTCAGCTCGGTGGCCTCGGTGAGCAGCCTGCGCAGGCCGCGGTCGGGGTCGAGCAGGTCGGAGGGCGCGTGCTCGGCGGGCACGGGCCGGTCGACCACCGCGCCCTCGGAGTCCGTCAGCCGCACGACGTCGTCGTCGAGCACGAAGGAGTACTGGACGCGCTCGTCGCGGAGTTGGACGTCCACCTCGCCCCGGGCCGAGTCGTCCCGGCGATCGGCGACTCCCTCGATCTCCCGTACCGGCAGGCCGGGGATCGCGCCGCTGACGCGCAGTTCGAAGGCCACGTCGGTGAGCTCCCGCAGGTCGTCGGCCGCCGCGGCCACCAACCCCGCGGCCTCGGGCAGCGGTCCGGTGTTGTCGGGGTTGCCGGCGCACGCCGACAGCGGTGCCGACACGACCAGCGCGACGACGAGAGACTGCGCAAAGCGGCGGAGGAGCATGCGAATTACCGTAACGGGATGTTCTCCGCCCGCTGGACACGGTGCGAGTCACCCGCACGGGCGGCCTGGGGCGATCCGAAACATCGCCTTAACACAGCGCGCATAAGGTCGCGGCATGGATCGCCAGCAGGAGTTCGTGCTCCGCACGCTCGAGGAGCGCGACATCCGCTTCGTGCGCCTGTGGTTCACCGACGTTCTCGGGTTCCTCAAGTCGGTGGCCGTCGCACCAGCGGAACTCGAAGGTGCCTTCAGTGAGGGCATCGGGTTCGACGGCTCCGCCATCGAGGGCTTCGCGCGCGTCTACGAGTCGGACATGATCGCCAAGCCCGATCCCGCGACGTTCCAGGTACTGCCGTGGGAGACCACGGACGGCGACCGCTACTCCGCGCGGATGTTCTGCGACATCGCCATGCCGGACGGCTCCCCGTCGTGGGCGGACCCCCGGCACGTACTGCGTCGTCAACTCGCCAAGGCCAGCGAGGCCGGCTTCACGTGCTACGTGCACCCGGAGATCGAGTTCTTCCTGCTGACGGACATGCCCGAGGACGGGACCGAACCCGAACCCGCCGACAACGGCGGCTACTTCGACCAGGCCAGTCACGCGACGGCCACCCATTTCCGCCGCCACGCCATCGAGGCGCTGGAGGAGATGGGCATCTCCGTCGAGTTCTCCCACCACGAAGCCGCACCGGGACAGCAGGAGATCGACCTGCGCTACGCCGACGCGCTCACGATGGCCGACAACGTGATGACCTTCCGCTACGTGGTCAAGGAGGTCGCCATCACGCAGGGCGTGCGCGCCACGTTCATGCCGAAGCCCTTCTCGAACCAGCCGGGGTCGGGCATGCACACGCACTTCTCCCTGTTCGAGGGCGACCGCAACGCCTTCTACAGCCCCGAGGACCCGTACGAACTCTCGGAGACGGGCAAGGCGTTCGTCGCCGGACTGCTCTACCACGCGCGGGAGCTCTCGGCGGTGACGAACCAGTGGGTCAACTCGTACAAGCGCCTGATCCAGGGTGGCGAGGCGCCGACGACGGTGTCGTGGGGCAGGGCGAACCGTTCGGCTCTGGTCCGCGTCCCCATGTACTCGCCGGGCAAGGCGTCGTCGCGGCGGGTGGAGATCCGCACCCCCGACTCCGCGTGCAACCCGTACCTGGCGTACTCGGTGATCCTCGCGGCCGGGCTCAAGGGCATCGAGAAGGGCTACGAGCTGCCACCGGCGGCCGAGGACAACATCTGGACGTTGTCCGACGCCGAGCGCAAGGCGGCGGGCTACCAGGAGCTGCCCCAGAACCTGGGTGAGGCGTTGGCCGAGATGGAGCGCTCCGAGCTGCTGCCCGAGGCGCTCGGCGAGCACGTCTACGACTTCTTCCTCCGCAACAAGCGCGTCGAGTGGGACAACTACCGAAGCCAGGTCACGCCGTACGAACTCCGGACCCTGCTGCCGGTGCTCTGAGCGGCGCTGGGAGGCCTCCCCGGCCCGCAGTGCGCGGTTTGCGGCCCTGACCTGCGCAAACGCGATAAGGGGACCCCCCGTTCAGGTGGCTTTTGGAGGCGTGTAATCTTCTCTTTGTCGCCAGGGACGGACCGGGGCGAGCGGGACAGACTCGAGAGGGTTTGACTACGCGAACCGCACCGGGTAACGTACTTGGTCGGCCCCTGAGGGGGGCCACAATCCTCGACGGAGAACCAGGTGGTTAAGATGTCGAGGTGTGGCACGCCCTTGCGGGTGCCGGAAACACATGGTGTGTTGTTTGAGAACTCAACAGTGTGCTAGTGATTGTCAAGCTAGTAGTGCTCTTTTTTGAGCCCCTTTTTTGTGGGTTTCTTTGAGATGACATTTGAGTCGTCGGATTGAATTCATTGTTGGAGAGTTTGATCCTGGCTCAGGACGAACGCTGGCGGCGTGCTTAACACATGCAAGTCGAACGCTGAAGCCCAGCTTGCTGGGTGGATGAGTGGCGAACGGGTGAGTAACACGTGGGTAATCTGCCCTGTACTCTGGGATAAGCCTGGGAAACTGGGTCTAATACCGGATAGGACACACTGCCGCATGGTGGTGTGTGGAAAGCTCCGGCGGTACAGGTTGAGCCCGCGGCCTATCAGCTTGTTGGTGGGGTGATGGCCTACCAAGGCGACGACGGGTAGCCGGCCTGAGAGGGTGACCGGCCACACTGGGACTGAGACACGGCCCAGACTCCTACGGGAGGCAGCAGTGGGGAATATTGCACAATGGGCGCAAGCCTGATGCAG
>NZ_CM001466.1:3748354-3783423 GCF_000231055.2 Saccharomonospora azurea NA-128
GGTTGATAGGCCAGACATGGAAGCGCAGTAATGTGTTTTTTGAGTGGACTGGTACTAATCGGCCGAGGGCTTGACCTACAAAGATGCTACGCACCCACTCTGCAACTCTGAAACACCACACCCCGGAAACGATCCTGGGTTGTTTCACAGTGTTTCGGTGGTTATAGCGGTGGGGGACACGCCCGGTCCCATTCCGAACCCGGAAGCTAAGCCCACCAGCGCCGATGGTACTGCACTCGAAGGAGTGTGGGAGAGTAGGACACCGCCGAACAAAACTTGATAGAGAGGGAAAAAGGGGTCCTGGGAGGGCCGGTCGGTCGAGACACTGTTGTTGTCTCCCACCACACCCCCCACGACCCCTTTTCCCATTTGTGCTTCATGTTGTCTCGACGACGGAAGTCGTAAGCTGAGCTCGTGAGCGCACCTCGTATCCTCGTCATCCAGCCTGGCCGGTTCGATCCGTTGGGGCCGCTCGGAGAGTGGCTCACCGAAGCCGGCGCCTCGATCGATCTGCGCTCGATGCCCGAGGACGGGCTTCCCGCCTCGCTCGAGAGATACGACGGGGTCGTCGTGCTCGGTGGCGGCATGAACGCGGAACAGGACGCCCAGCACCCGTGGCTTCCGTCCGTTCGGTCGTTGCTGAGTGCGGCTGTCGCCGACGACGTTGCGACGCTCTGCGTGTGCCTCGGTGCGCAGTTGTTGGCCGTGGCGACGGGAGGACGCGTCGAGAAGGGGCACGACGGTCCCGAGCGCGGCCCGTCGATCGTCTTCAAAAAGGACGCGGCGTGGGTCGACCCGCTGTTCGCGGACCTCCCTCTGATGCAGGACGTGCTCCAGTGGCACGCGGACGAGATCGCGCAGCTACCTCCGCATGCGGTGCTTTTGGCCTCGGCGCCGAGGTACACCAACCAGGCGTTCCGCCTGAAGCGCCGGGTCTACGGTCTGCAGTTCCACATCGAGACCACACCCGAGCTGGTGTTGCAGTGGGCGCAGCGATCGACCGCTGCAGCGTCGGAGCACGTCGCGGTGGACGAAGAGATGTTGCGACAGGCGCACGACGACATCGCCGAAACCTGGCGGCCCTTCGCCCACCGCTTCGTGGAGCTTGCCGCGGGGAGGCTCGAACCTGCGCAGGTCACGCCACCGTCGTTGCCGATCGTCGATGGCTGAGCGGGCCCGTCCGGTCACCTCGGCCGCTCGGTACGGCTTCACCGACCGTGCCGCGCGAGAGACGTTGGACGCGGTGGGATGGTGGACCCGGCACGGCCCGGAGCCCGAGGCGCTCGAGCTGCTCAGCGCACTCGCGCGAACGCCCGACCCGGACCTGGCACTGCTCACCCTCGACCGGATCCGGAACGCGGATGAGGTGGCGTGGCCCGAGATCGACAGGAGGTTGCGCTCGGACCGGCGGCTCCGCGGTCGTCTGCTGTCCGTGCTCGGATGTTCCACCGTGCTCGGTGACCTCCTGGTCAGTGAACCGGAACGGTGGCGTCGCCTCGCCGGTGCCTCGCTCACGCCCGTACGGGACTACGACGCCCAGCTCCTCGACGCCGTGTCCGACGGCGAGAGCCTGTTGACCGGGCCGGCTGCCGTGCAGGCGTTGCGGAGCGCGTACCGCGGCCTGTTGCTCGAGATCGCGGCGGCGGACCTCGCGTGCGTCGTCGAGCCGGACCTGGAACGTGCGCGCCTCGACGACATCACGCGGGCCCTGACCGCACTGGCCGAGGCCGCGTTGCGGGCGGGATTGGCGGTGGCGGAACACGAGGTCGGACACGCCGCGGACGGGACGTTGGCGGTCATCGCCATGGGCAAGTGCGGGGCGCGGGAACTCAACTACGTCAGCGACGTGGACGTCGTGTTCGTCGGCGCGGGGGACATCCCGGTGGCGACGCGGCTGGCGGCCTCGCTCATGCGGATCGTGGGGCAGGCCTGTTTCGAGGTCGACGCGGGACTGCGGCCGGAAGGCAAGTCGGGCGCTCTGGTGCGCTCGCTCGACAGCCACGAGACCTACTACAAGAGGTGGGCTCGGACCTGGGAGTTCCAGGCCCTGCTGAAGGCGCGTCCAGTGGCCGGAGACGTCGAACTGGGCGTGGACTACGCCGAGCTGGTCGCACCCATGGTGTGGGCGGCCGCGGAGCGCGAGGACTTCGTCGCCGACGTGCGGCGGATGCGTCGGCGGGTGGAGCGGCACGTTCCCGCCGAACTCGTGGAGCGGGAGTTGAAGCTCGGGCGCGGTGGCCTGCGGGACGTCGAGTTCGCCGTGCAACTGCTGCAGCTCGTGCACGGGCGAGCGGACACGACACTGCGTTCTCCCTCCACGGTGGACGCGCTCGAAGCGCTGGGTGCCGGCGGTTACGTGGGGAGGGCCGACGCGGCGGAACTGCGCGAATCGTACGAGTTCCTGCGCACGGTGGAACACCGGCTGCAACTGAGGGGACTGCGGCGCACCCACCTGTTCCCGAAGCTCGACGACGCCGAGGAGCTGCGGTGGTTGGCGCGGGCGAGCGGCGTGCGTCCGTCGCGAGGGCGCCCGGAGATCGAGGTGTTGACGGCCGAGTTCCGCAGGCACGCGCGTCGGGTGCGGCGGCTGCACGAGAAACTCTTCTACCGCCCTCTGCTGGAGGCGGTGTCGAAGGTCCCCACCGCGGCGTTGAGGTTGACGACCCAGCAGGCCGCCAGCAGGCTCGCGGCACTCGGTTACCTCGCGCCCGACGGAGCGCTGCGGCACATCGACGCGTTGACGTCCGGAGTGTCCCGCAGGGCGGCGATCCAGGAGACCCTGCTGCCGGTGTTGCTGGACCTCCTCGCGGACACTCCGGACCCGGACGGCGGGCTGCTGTCGTACCGGCGGGTGTCCGAGGCGCTGGCCGACACACCGTGGTACCTGCGGGTGCTCCGGGACGAGGCAGCGGTCGTCGAACGACTGGCGTTCCTGCTCGGCACGTCGAAACTGGTGCCCGATCTGTTGGTGCGCGCTCCCGAAGTGCTGCAGCGGCTCGGTGACGCCGACGCGCTCACGGGTCGTGCGCCCGAGGAGGTGGCGCGTTCCCTGCGGGCCGCGGCGGGTCGGCAGCCGGGGATGGACGCCACCGTGGTGGCGGCCCGGTCGCTGCGCAGGCACGAACTGCTGCGCGTCGCCTGTGCGGACCTGCTCGGCCTCCTCGACGTGAGCACCGTCTGCGTCGCGTTGTCGTCGGTCTGGACAGCGGTCCTGCAGGCTGCGCTGGTGGCGGCGGTGCGCAAACGGGCCGAGGAGACCGGCGGCGAGCGTGCGCGCATCGTGGTGATCGGCATGGGGCGACTGGGCGGTGAGGAACTCGGATACGGCTCGGACGCGGACGTGCTCTTCGTGTGTGAGCCGGTGGACGGCGTGGAGGACTCGGAGGCCGTCCGGTTCGCCACGGCGGTGGCGGAGTCGGTGCGTTCGGCGCTCGGCGCCCCGAGCCAGGATCCTGCTCTCTCGGTGGATGCGGACCTCCGCCCCGAGGGACGCAACGGTCCGCTCGTGCGCACGCTGGAGTCCTACCGCGCCTACTACACGCGGTGGGGTGAGGTGTGGGAGCGGCAGGCGTTGTTGCGGGCTCGGGTCGTGGCCGGAGACGCGGAACTCGGTGAGCGGTTCATCGAGATGGTGAACCCGCTGCGTTACCCGGACGGCGGGCTGGACTCGGCCAAGGTGCGAGAGATCCGGCGCATCAAGGCCCGGGTCGAGAAGGAGCGGATCCCGCGCGGTGCGGACCCCACCACGCACACCAAACTGGGGCGAGGTGGGCTCGCCGACGTCGAGTGGACGGCGCAGCTGATGCAACTGCGCTACGCCTCCGAACTGCCCGGACTGCGCACCACCTCCACGCCGGCGGCCCTGCGGACGTTGGTCGACGCGGGGCTGGCCGAGCGCGACGACGTGGACGCGCTCATCCGGTCGTGGGAGTTGGCCACGCGGGCCCGCAACGTCACGATGCTGGTGAAGGGCAAGCCGTCCGATCAGCTCCCCGCCTCGGGACGGGAGCTCGCGGCGGTGGCGCGGGTCTTCGGGCATGCCGCCGACGACGACCCGGGCGAGTTCCTCGACACCTACCGGCGAGTGACCCGCCGTGCCCACGCGGTGGTGCAGCGCCTCTTCTACGAGTCGTGATCGTCACCGCCGAGGGACGTCTGGATACGCAGAGCCTTATGGTGGGCGCGTGAGTGAGCGGGATCCTTTTCGCGTCAGGGTCAAGGTGCGTCATTACGAGATCGACAGCCTCGGCCACGTCAATCACGCCGTGTACCACCAGTACGGCGAAATCGCGCGACTCGAACTGTTCGAGGCGGCGGGCGGGCTTGACAGCACCTTACGAGCCGAAGGAATCGCTCCCGTCCTCCTGGAGTCGCACATCGTCTATCGTCGGGAGTTGCGGGCGGGTGACGAGGTCGACGTGAGCTGCCGCGCCACCTTCGGCGACGGCAAGGTGTTCTGGATGTCGAACGGCATCGTCAAGGTCGACGGCACCGTGGCGGCCGAGATCAAGTGCACGCTCGGGCTCATGGACCTGAACCGCCGCAAGCTCGTGCCCGCACCGCGAGACCGCATCGCCGAGGCCGGGCTCGATCTCGACGTGCTCTGCGGGACGGCGTAGCTCGACGGACCTCGAAACACCGACGGCCCGCCGGCGTGGGTGCCGGCGGGCCGTCGGTCCGACGTGCGAGCGCGGATCACACGTCGTAGTAGAGCGCGAACTCGTACGGGTGCGGGCGAAGCCGCAGCGGCTCGATCTCCTCCTGCCGCTTGAACGAGATCCACGTGTCGATGACGTCCGGAGTGAACACGCCGCCTTCGAGCAGGAAGTCGTGGTCGGCCTCCAGGGTGTCGAGCACCGTGCTGAGGTCGCTGGGAACGAGCTTGACGTCCCTGGCCTCCTCGGGCGGCAGCTCGTAGAGGTCCTTGTCGATCGGCTCCGGCGGCTCGATCTTGTTCTTGATGCCGTCGAGCCCGGCCATCACCATCGCGGCGAACGCCAGATACGGGTTACCGGACGAGTCGGGGCACCGGAACTCGATGCGCTTCGCCTTCGCGCTGCTGCCCGTGATCGGGATACGCACGCACGCCGAGCGGTTGCGCTGCGAGTACACCAGGCTCACCGGCGCCTCGTAGCCCGGGACGAGCCGGTGGTAGGAGTTGACGGTCGGGTTCGTGAACGCCAGCAGGCTCGGGGCGTGCGCGAGGATTCCGCCGATGTAGTGACGCGCCATGTCCGAGAGGCCCGCGTAGCCCGACTCGTCGTAGAACAGCGGTTCGCCGTCCTTCCACAGCGACTGGTGGCAGTGCATGCCCGAGCCGTTGTCGTTGTACAGCGGCTTCGGCATGAACGTCACCGTCTTGCCCGCGGCGAACGCCGTGTTCTTGACGATGTACTTGAACAGCTGGAGGTCGTCGGCCGCGTGCAGCAGCGTGTTGAACTTGTAGTTGATCTCGGTCTGCCCGGCGGTGCCCACCTCGTGGTGCGCACGCTCCAACTCGAACCCGGACTCGATGAGCCGTTGCGAGATGTCGTCCCGCAGGTCGGCGTAGTGGTCCACCGGCGGCACCGGGAAGTAACCGCCCTTGAACTTCGTCTTATAGCCGAGGTTGCCGCCTTCCTCGTCGCGGCCGGTGTTCCACCAGCCCTCGACCGAGTCGACCTCGTGGAAGGTCGCGTTCTCGGACGAGGAGTAGCGCACCGAGTCGAAGATGTAGAACTCGGCCTCCGGGCCGAAGAACGCGGTGTCCGCGACACCGGACTCCCGGATGTACTGCTCCGCCTTGCGCGCGATGTTGCGGGGGTCGCGGCTGTAGGCCTCGCGCGTGAACGGGTCGTGCACGAAGAAGTTCAGCGACAGTGTCTTGTGCTTGCGGAACGGGTCGATGCGCGCCGTCGCGGGGTCCGGAAGCAGCAGCATGTCGGACTCGTGGATCGACTGGAAACCGCGAACCGACGACCCGTCGAACGCGAGACCTTCCTCGAAGGCGTCGGCGTCAAAGCTGGAGGCGGGGACGGTGAAGTGCTGCATCACACCCGGCAGGTCGCAGAACCGCACGTCGATGAACTGCACGTCTTCGTCCGCGATCAGACGCAGGACCTCGTCTGGAGTAGTGGACACCCTCGGTGCTCCTTCGTGGTCGGTGCCGGCGACAGTGCGCCTGGTGTCCTCACGGTACGGCGCCGGTGTTGCCCGACCGTCACCTCGATGTTTCGCGGACGTTAACCGGGCCCCGAGCTCTGGGGCTGTCAGCGTCGCCGGACACAGCCGAGTTGACCAGGACGGACGCGCGCCGCGCACGACGAATACCCTGGACGCGTGGCACGATGGACCGGCGAATGGCTGCAGACAGTGTCCTCCGGTGGGCCGAGCTCACAGGAGGAAGCCCCTCGGTGGCCGGGTGAGCGTCTGGGGCTCCCGGAGAGCGGGCCCCTCTCGGTGGCGGGGTCGGGGCGGCGCTTCGTCGCGCTCCTGGCGGACCTGATCGTCGCCTCGCTACTGACGGCGATCTTCACCCGCCCGAACTACTCGGACCTGGCGGCAATGCAGGAACACAACCTGTGGGCGCTGGTGACCTGGGCCGTCATCACCGTGGTGCCTGTGACGCTCTTCGGGTTCACCCCGGGAATGGCGCTCACCGGTATCCGCGTGGCCCGGCTCGACGGCAAGGCGGTGGTCGGCCTGTGGCGAGCCGCGCTGCGAGGCGTCCTGACGTTCTTCATCATCCCCGCAGCAGTGCGGAACGCCGACAACCGTGGCTGGCACGACCGCCTCACCAACACCGTCGTCGTGACGTTGCGGTGAACGGCGGCGTGCCGCCACGGGCGGGCACGCCGAAGCGAATCAGCGACGGCGGATGGTGCGCTGCAGGTTGCGCATCTTGGCGCCCTGCGGCATCGGCCCCTTCGGAAGGGCCGCGCCCCGGTTGCCGAGCGCGGTCAGCTTCGTCTCGAGCGCGTCGATCTCGCGCGGCCTGAGGTTGCGGGGGAGCTTCATGAGGTGGTTCTGCAGCTTGCGCAGCGGCACCTGGCCCTCGTCCGTGCCCACGATGACGTCGTAGATCGGAGTGTCGCCCACAAGCCGCGCGATGCGCTTCTTCTCCTGCGACATCAGCGTCTTGACGCGGTGCGGGGCGCCCTCGCCGACGAGGACGATGCCCGGCCCACCCAGCACGCGGTGTACGGCGTCGAGCTGTGTGGTCGCGGCGACCGTCTGGGTCACCCGCCAGCGCCCGCGAAGGTTGTCCAGTGCCCAGGCCGCGGCGCCCGGCTGGCCCTCGGCCTTGGTGTAGACGGTCTTCTGTACGCGGCGACCGAAAATGATCATGGCTGCGAGCAGGCCCAGCATGATGCCGATGGGCAGAAGCCACCACTCGATGCCCAGGAGCCACCCGATACCGAAGACGATCCCGGCCACGACGAGGAACGACCCCAGCATCCACGGGATGAGGGCCTTGTCCTCCTTGCGTTGCATCGAAAACGCTTGGAAGATCTGCGCTCGCCTGGCCTTGCTCGCCGCGCGCTTCTCCCGCTTGGCCTGCTTGGCAGCTTCCTTATCCTGCTTTCCCGCCATAATTCCCCAGGATACGGGCGCCCGGGTGGGCGTCGATCCATTGGTCCCCTCTGCGAGGATGCGAGGGTGGCCAGCACCCAACGCTCGACCCGGTTGCGAGACCCCCTCGACGGGCTCGATCCGGAACAGCGCACGGCGGCGAGTGCGCCTCGCGGCCCGGTGTGTGTGCTCGCCGGCGCCGGCACCGGGAAGACTCGGACGATCACGCGGCGGATCGCCTACCTGGTACGACAGGGACACGTGGCGCCCACTCAGGTGCTCGCGGTCACCTTCACCGCGCGGGCCGCGGGAGAGCTGCGCGCCCGGCTGCGGCAACTGGGTGTCGAGGGCGCGCAGGCGCGCACCTTCCACGCCGCGGCGTTGCGGCAACTGCGCTACTTCTGGCCGCGGGTCGTGGGCGACACCCAGTGGGACCTTCTCGACGGCAACAAGCTGAGGCTCGTCGGGCACGCCGCCAACAAGCTCGGCCTCCCCACCGAGACCGAGGTTCTGCGCGACCTCGCGAGCGAGATCGAATGGGCCAAGGCGTCCCTCGTGGGGCCGGACGAGTATCCGACCGTCGCGCGGACGCGCCGCCGGGACATCGGGCACCCGGCCGAGCGCGTCGCGGAGGCGTACCGGACCTACGAGGCCCTCAAGAACGAGCGGCGGTTGCTCGACTTCGACGATCTCCTGCTGCACACCACGGCCGCGCTCGAGGAGCACCGTGGCGTGGCGGAGGAGTTCCGGGATCGCTACCGGTGTTTCGTCGTGGACGAGTACCAGGACATCACTCCCGCGCAGCAGCGGTTGCTCGACGCCTGGCTCGGTGGCCGCGACGACGTGACCGTGGTCGGTGACGTCAATCAGACGATCTACTCCTTCGGAGGCGCGTCGCCTCGGCCGTTGTTGAACTTCACCCGGCGTTACCCCGATGCCACGGTGGTCCGGCTGGAGCGGGATTACCGGTCCACGCCCCAGGTGGTGGAGCTGGCGAACCGGGTCATCAGTGGCGCGCGTGGACGTCCGGCGGGAACGCGGTTGCGGCTCATCGGGCAGCGCCCCGACGGGCCACGTCCCACCTTCGCCGAGTACGACGACGAACCGGCCGAGGCCGCGGCGGTGGCGCGACAGGTGCGGTCGCTGGTGGACACCGGTGTCCCGGCCGGGGAGATCGCCGTGCTCTTCCGCGTCAACGCGCAGTCCGAGACCTACGAGCGGGCGCTCGCCGAGGCCGGGGTGCCCTACCAGGTGCGAGGAGGCGAACGCTTCTTCCAACGGCCCGAGGTCCGACAGGCGATGAGTACGTTGCGCACCGCTGCGGCCGCGGAGTCGCGGACGTCCGCCGCCGCGAGCTCCGCCGAACTGCCGGCGATGGTGGGCGACGTCCTCGCGACCGTCGGGTGGACCCCGCGGCAGCCGTCGGGTGGCGCCGCACGGGAACGGTGGAGCGGGCTGCAGGCTCTGTACGAGCTGGCTGAGGAGTTGACGGCCGAGTTCGCCGCTCTCGCGGGGCAGCGGCCGACGTTGACGCGGTACGTCGCGGAGTTGGAGCAGCGGGCGGCGGCGCAACACCCGCCCGCTGTGGATGGCGTGACGCTGGCGTCTCTGCACGCGGCCAAGGGACTCGAATGGGATGCGGTGTTCCTCGTCGGCCTCGCCGACGGAACGGTGCCGATCCAACATGCCACCACGGACGAGGCGGTGGAGGAGGAGCGCAGGCTCTTCTACGTCGGCGTGACTCGCGCGCGGGAGCACCTCGCTCTCAGTTGGTCGCTCTCGCGATCGCCCGGTGGGCGGCCGCATCGGAGGAGGAGTCGCTTCCTCCATGGCCTCGTCCCCGAGGCCGAGGTCCCTGGGCGTGTGCGCCGCCCGTCGCGCCGGCGAGCGGGTGCCCGAGCGCTCTGTCGGGTGTGCGGGCGTGAGCTTCAGTCGACGTTGGAGGTCAAGGTCGGCCGATGCGTGGACTGTCCCTCCGATCTCGACGAGGAACTGCTCGAACGACTCCGGGCCTGGCGAGCGGAGAAGGCGAGGGAGTTGAAGATCCCCGCGTTCGTCGTGTTCACCGACGCGACGCTCGTCGCCATCGCGGAGCAGCGGCCCAGTGACATCCATGGCCTCGTGTCGATCTCGGGTATCGGGGCGACGAAGGCCGAGAGGTTCGGGGAGGACATCCTCGCGGTCGTCGACGGGACGGCCGCTGGGGGCCACTGACCGCACAGCGGTGAAACCGCTGGTCAGCGACACTTTTCGACGAGTTTGCGGGAACTCGGAAAAATAAGTTGCCGTGCCGCTCGCAGGGCAATAACCTGCAAGCACTGGGTGGATACTGTGTGATTCCGGCCGCCGCGGCAGCGGTGGGCCGCCGGACAGAGTGAGGAGGTGCCAGCGATGACGATCTACATGCAGAACGGCATTGCCGGCACGCCGCTGTCCGGGTTCGACCACGTCGCCCGTCGGTGTGGACACGTCACGGTGTCGCGGTATGCGCAGCAGAACGAGGGGACGCGTGTGCGCGTTGGCGTTGTTCCCGTTTCCCCTGCTGTGGCCGGCGTTGTCGATGGCGGAAACACGGCAGTTCGTCGTATGACCGCCGATCTTCCACAGCAGTTCTGGGTTCCGTTGTGCCCACAGGAGAGTGTGCCCTGACCTGAGTGTCAGTGGAACAGGCTCACAAAGGCCGCGGAACCGATATTCGGATCCGCGGCCTTTGTGCTGTGCGGATTCGGGTGTCGGCTGAATCGAGTAGCGCACAACAACAAGAGGGAGAAAATCAATGCCATCGGCGACCGCCTTCGCGTCAGAGAAGGCGTCGGAGAAGGTGCTGACCGACGACGTAAGTGCAATGGGTGTGGCCGGAATGCTGGACTCGGTGACGGCGCCTGAAGCCGATCTTCCGTGTCGTTCCGGTGACGCGGACCTGTGGTTCGCCGAGAGGCCGGCGGACCTGGAGCGCGCGAAGTACCTGTGCGGCGACTGTCCGGTCAGGAACTCCTGTCTGGCCGGCGCACTGGCCAGGCGCGAACCGTGGGGAGTCTGGGGCGGCGAGATCTTCGAACGAGGAGCGATCGTGGCGAGGAAGAGGCCGCGTGGCCGACCCCGCAAGCACCCGGTGCAGCCCCCTGCGTCGGCGACGACCCCCGTCACCCAGCGAAGCGAACAGCGGAGTGCGGCATGACCACCATGTTCCGCGATTCCACGACGCTGTACCCGAAAACCATTCACGGAGACGAGCGCACCACCGATCGTCCCGGATCGACCGACAAGGAATTCACTGCCATGTTGATGAATGAAGAACTCGCCAGAGAACGAATACGGGATATGCTCCAAGCCGCGTCCGATCGACGCGCCGCCCGCGACGCGAGAAGACCTCGGAAACGAGTGCGTACGGTCGACGAGGTTCATCGCTGGGCGCAGAGCAATCCACTGTGAAGGGTGCGGGGGCAGCGGCGTACGTCGCTGCCCCCGTCCTCGTCCGTGCTGGGAAGGAACGTCGACATGCCGGGTACGACTCATGACGACATCGACTGGGCTTCGAGGCTCACGGAGTTGCGACGGTTGGACGCGCTCGAACGCGCAGCCGTGCACGAGGTCGCTGAGAAGCTGGCCGGGGGAGCGCCACCGGATGCGGTCGTCGTGGACGCGGGATGCGGCGCTGGGGGAATGAGCGCCGCCCTGGCCTCCGTGCTGCGGAACAACGGAGGCGGGACGCTCGTGCTCGTGGACGCCGTCGAGGAGCTGCTCGATGCGGCTCGGGAGTCGGCCACCGCGGCGGGCGGGGATGCCGTGTCCGTGAGTGCCGTGGCCGCGGACGTCGCCACGGAGCCGCTCGGGTCGACGGTGCCGGGAGCCGATCTGGTGTGGGCGTCGGCGATGGTGCACCACCTGCCGGACCAGCAGGCCGGCGTGGCGGCGCTGGCGGCGATGCTGGCTCCGGGAGGGGTGCTGGCGCTCGCCGAGGGTGGAACGCCCCAGCAGTTCCTCCCCTGGGACATCGGCCTGGGCCGCCCCGGATTGGAAGCGCGGCTCAACATGGCGCGAGACGACTGGTTCGGCGAGCTGCGCGCCGGTATCCACGGCGCGGTACCCATGCCGTACGGCTGGACGACGGCACTGACTCGGGCCGGTCTCGAGGACGCGACGTCGTTCAGCTATCTCGTCGAGCACCCCGCGCCCGCGAGCGAGGCTGCGCGCCGGTACGCGGTCGCGCGATTCACCTGGCTCGCCGAGACCGTGGGCGACCGGTTGAGTGCGACCGACCGGGAGGTCGTCACCGCGTTGCTCGACCCGGGCGGCCCCCACTTCCTCGGCGCACGGGACGACGTCTTCCTGCTGTACGCCCGCACGGTCCACACCGCGCGGCGGCCTCGGTGACCTCGCTTCCATCGGTCACCCGCGAGCTTCGGACAGCACGGTCGGACGGGGGCGTCGAGCGGCGTAGCGGAAGGCACGAACCAGCTCGGCGATGACGAGATCACCGTGGTGCCGGACCATCGAAGACGGGCTGCGCACCAGCACGACGCCCGCGGAAGCCAGGGCGAGCCGGTCGCGCTCCTGCTGCGCCCTCGGCCGGTGGGTGCTGGTGGGAGGTGTGACAGACCATGCCAGCCCGACGTCGTCCCACCACGCGTCGACCGTGCCCAGGGGACGCCGGTCGCGGGTGAGCACCGTCGTGTCCCACCGCGGGGGCGGGAGAGGACAGCGGCGGGCCAGCTCGCGCGCGCTTCGGCGGACGTCGCACGCGTCGGTGTGGGCGAGCGTGCGGAGGTGCATGCGAACGGCGGCCGAACCGCGCTGTGAGCCCTCGTCGACCTCTGCTCGGAGCTCGTCGAGGTCGCACAGCCCCTCCTCGATCGTGAGCGCCAACAGCCGCCGGATTCGTTCGGGATCGGTCTCGCGACGGGCCGCGTCGACCACCGCCCGCGTCGGGGGTGCGTAGGGGAGCCCGTCGATGAGGACGGGTGCCGGGAGGCGTGCGGTGCGTTCGACGGTCAGGAACGCGGGCGGCGTCAGCCGACGACCCGCGGACACGAGAGTCTGCACGACCCTGGGGGCCGGGAGACGGACACCGTGTGCCCGGAGAGCGTCGACACCCGTGATGACGCCCTCCGGCCCGAGGTAGGCGATGGCGGCGTGCAGCAGTTGGTGCCGGGTCGGCTCACCGCAGCCCAGCAGGACCACGCCCGTGGCGATGCGTCGCCATGGGCCGCCCGGTCTGCACCGTTTGGTGATCGTGCTCGGGTGGACGCCGAGGGAGCGCAGTTGAGCCACCGACAGCACCAGCGCTTGCGGATCGGCCGGGCGAGCCGATGTGCTCGCTGTGGAGAACACCGACGTCATCGTGGGGCCGACGAGGCGGTCGGAGGGCTGCGTGACCGGGGTCGCTACCGATGTCGTTGTTGCCATGCGCCGAGCTTGCACCGCCCGCACCGGGTCGGGCGCAGCTTCCCGCGCGATGTGGACAACCGCAGGCTGTCAACGGTGCCACTCACACCGCGCCGGGTGCTCCTGTGGACAACTCGCGTCAGGCAGCGAAGCCCGGCTGCCACCGCTCGACGATGCTCCGCACGGGCAGCTCGGCGTCCAGTTGGCACAGGATGCCGATGGCACCGGCCGTCACGCGGTGGATGAGCAGCCACTGCGGCGGTAGGTTCAGCGACCGGCCGGTGTGGAAGTCCTTGTTCCGCGTGTCGCCCATGCGCATGGCCTGCTTCTGGGCCCACTCCCGCGTGAAGTGGAACGTCTCCTCGGTGAGCGGAGCGACGAGGGGCAGCAACCACGCGTGGACGTCGTCGGCGTCGAGCCCCACCTCCGGGCGCACGAAGCCCTCCGCCCTCAGCACTTCGAAGAGGTCCTGCGAGCGACCTTCGAGAGCCAGCCGCATCATCACGCCGAGGGCGTGTGGCGCGCCGTCCGGCAGGTGCGCGACGGCACCGAAGTCGATGACACACAGCCGGCCGTCGTCGAGCAGCATGAAGTTGCCGGGGTGCGGGTCGGAGTGGAGAAGGCGGACCCGCGCCGGCGACGAGTAGTGGAACTCGGCGAGGAGCCGGCCCGCTTCGTTGCGTTCCTCTCTGGAACCGCCGGCGATGATCTTCGAGTACGGCGTGCCGGTGACCCACTCGGACACGATCACCTTGGGGGCGCTCGCCACGACTCGGGGAACGTACACGTTCTCGTCGCCGTGGAACGCCTTCGCGAACCGCCGCTGGTTGTCGGCTTCGCTCCGGTAGTCGAGCTCCTCGTTCATGCGGTCGGCGAGTTCGTTGAGCAGGGGCTTCACCTCGGCCCCCGGCAGAAGGGCCTGGAACAGCCTGCTGAACCGCTGGAGCTGCCTCAGGTCGCTGCGCAGCGCCTCGTCGGCACCCGGGTACTGGACCTTGACGGCGACTTCCCGGCCGTCGTGCCAGACGGCCCGGTGGACCTGCCCGATGCTCGCGGACGCGGCGGGTTCGTCGTCGAACTCGGCGAACCGCTGCATCCACGACCGACCCAGTTGCTCGGCGAGGACGCGCCGCGTCTGCCGTGCCGGCATCGGGGGCGCAGCAGCCTGGAGCCGGGTCAGCGCATCCCGGTACGGAGCGGCGAACTCCTCGGGAACGGCGGCCTCGAACACGCTGAGTGCCTGCCCGAACTTCATCGCGCCGCCCTTGAGGGTGCCGAGCACCTCGAACAGCTGCTCCGCGGCCTTGGCCGACAGCGTGGCGTTGACGTCCTCGGCGCTCTGCCCGGTGAGCCGCCGTCCCCATCCGCCCACGGCCCGACCTGCTATGCCGAGTGGCAGGCTCGCGAGCTTCGCCGTGCGTGCCGCTGTCCGCCGAGGCAGGGGCGTGTCCTGGTCGCCGGGAGAGTCGTGGGAGTCCGTCACGACAGCGATTCTGCCTTCCGGATCACCACTTCCGCACTTATTTCAGCGTGTGAAGAGGAAGTCAGTGGCCCGGTCGCTGCCAGGGAGCGCCACACGGGCAGCGCGGATGGGGCGGCCACTCGCGCCTGGTGACGACCCCCGTGAGGCAGTCCAGCTCGAGTGTCGCGTTCCAGATCGGCGGAGGCGCCGCGCGCAGCGCGACGGGGGCTGCGGCGAGAGCCCGGAACGCCTGGCCCACGGCCAAGGCGGCGGTGCCGTGCACGCTCGTGACATCCGCCTCCTGGTAACGACCCGCGAGTTGTCCCGCGATCCGGGGCCAACACGCGTCCCTGCCGGTGCGGTGCAGGTCCGCGCACCGCAGGCAGCTCGTCCGGCCGGGCACGACGAGTGGTCCGACGATGCCGATCCCGTCGCGCACCCTCGCCACCAGGTGTGGCACGCCACCGGCCACCAGGTCTGTCACGACTTCCGGTGCGGGTACGACGGCGTCGGTCAGGAGGACCAGCTCCGTCGTCGCGGTACCGGGCCTGAGGCGAGTGAGCCGGACCTCGGGATCGAGCCGTCTCGCGAGGTCGGCGAGCGCGGCCGTGCGTTGCCGACCGACGTCCTCGTGGCGGAGTCCCGACCCGACGTCGGTCCTGGCCACCGTGCCGTCGGCGGCGATGGAGAGCCGCACGACGCCCGCTCCGACGAGGAGCGTGGTGACCGCGGCCGCCAACCGGCCTCCGCCGTGCAGACCGATCGCGTGCCTGGCCGACGGGACGACGCCGAACGGGCTCGGGACTCGCCCGGACCGCGCGGTCTGTGTCTCCGCGTCCTCGACCAGCCCGCGCTCGGTGAGGTCGTGGAGCACGGCTTTGAGCCGCCCGGCGTGCTCGGTGCGTACCAGCGACAGCAGTGTCTCGGTGCTGCGACGGCCGTCCAGGCCGCGAAGTACGTCCACGAGGCTCGGCGGCAGGTCGGTCGCGATGACCGCGTGGCGCGGATCGAGGCCGATCTGGAGCTCGTTGGCACGACGCTCCACCACGGGAAGCCCCGCGCGGAGCCGTGGGCGCCTCGGCAGGGGCACGCCGGAGACGACCTTCGTGAGCGATCCGGTCATGCGCCCACTGTGACGGCTAGTCTCCCGGCCCGCACACGCCGTAACCGAGTTGTCCACAGGCCGGAACACATGTGGACAACCGCGGGTGATCCGCGCCCGTGATCACCACGATGTCGGTGCTTGCCCTTACCTTTGTTTCCGTGGCCGATGCACGGGTTCCCTCGCTGAGGAATCGGAACAGCACGCAGCGAAACACCGCTGGCACAGAGGAAA
Source organism: Saccharomonospora azurea NA-128 (assembly GCF_000231055.2). GTDB lineage: Bacteria > Actinomycetota > Actinomycetes > Mycobacteriales > Pseudonocardiaceae > Saccharomonospora > Saccharomonospora azurea. Next base: position 3,764,089 of record NZ_CM001466.1, read on the forward strand.
ACGTGGAGGTTCGGCGGAGTGCGCGACGCCGCCGGACGGTCACCGCATACCGGGACGGTGACAAGCTCGTCGTACTGATTCCCGCCACGATGACGAAGGCGGAGGAGAAGCACTGGGTGACCGAGATGCAGCGCAAGCTGCAGCGCACGGAGAGTCGTCGCGCGAGTCCCGCGCGAGCGTCGGACGAGGCGCTGCTCCTGCGCTGCACACAGCTCTCACAGCGCTACCTCGACGGAACGGCTCAGCCCGCGAGCGTGCGCTGGGTTCCGCCCATGCGCACGCGGTGGGCGTCGTGTACGCCGGCCGACCGCACCATCAGGGTCAGTGAACGGCTCCGGGACGTGCCGTCGTGGGTGCTCGACTACGTCCTCGTGCACGAACTGGCGCACCTACGGGTAGCCGAGCACAACCGCACGTTCTGGAACCTGGTCAGGCGTTACCCCAAGACGGAGCGGGCGATCGGCTACCTCGAAGGACTGTCCGCCGCCGAACGAGTCGGCGGGTCCGGCTGCGGCGAGACCTGAGGTCGGCCGTCAGGCGTCGCCGGGCCGGGGACCGTTGTCGCCGCTCTCGCCGTCCTCACTGTCCGGCGCCCCGTCGTCGCCGGCGTCCCGGCGGTCGGAGCTGTCGCCCTGCTCAGCCCGCGCAGCACGCTCGAGCTCCTCGATCGGGTCGACCCCTCCACTGAGGGCGCCGGTGTCGCCCAGCCGTTCCGCGAACTCCATCGGGTCGTCGAGGTCGTCGGCCGTGGGCATGAGGTCCGGATGGGTCCAGAGGTTGTCCCTGACCTGCATTCCGTGACGGTCACCCACGAGCTTCCACAGCGCGGAGGCGGCCCGCATGCGACGCGGACGCAGTTCGAGGCCCACGAGCGTGGCGAACGTCTGCTCGGCCGGTCCGCCGCTCGCGCGACGGCGGCGCAGCGTCTCGCGCAGCGCGTTCGCGCCGGGGAGTCGATCGCCGACGGCGTCGGCCACGACCACGTCGACCCAGCCCTCCACGAGCGCGAGCAACGTCTCCAACCTGCCGAGCGCGGCCTGCTGCTCGGGAGTGGTCTGCGGTTCGAGGAGGCCGGAGGACATCATCTCCTCGATGCCGGCCGGGTTGGTGGGGTCGACGCGTCCGGCGAGCTGCTCGAGTGCCGAGGTGTCGACCGTGATGCCGGAGGCGAACTCCTCGACCGTCGCCAGCAGGCGCTGCCGCAGCCACGGGACGTGGGCGAAGAGCCGCTGGTGGGCGGCCTCGCGCGCGGCGATGAAGACGAGCACCTCGCTCTTCGGGCGCTCCAGCCCCTCGGTGAACTTGTCGATGTTCTTCGGCAGCAAGGCCGACGTGGCTTCGGGTCCCAGCGGAAGACCCACGTCCGTGGACGTCAGCACCTCCGAGGCGAGCCCGGCCAGCGCGTTGCCGAGCTGCGAGCCGAAGGCCATGCCGCCCATCTGACTGACCATCGACAGCAACGGCCCGGCGGCCTGCTTGGCCTCCTCGGGGAGTGCTTGCATCCACGCCCCGGAGACCTGCTTGGCGACCGGGTCGCACAGCCGCTGCCAGGTGGGCAGCGTCTTCTCGATCCAGTCCCGGGCCGTCCAACTCGTGGTGGTGGTGGCTCCGGCGGGCAGGATCGTGGCCTCGTCCAGCCAGAGTTCCGCGAGGTGGGCGGAGTCGCGCACAGCCGTCTCGCCCGAGTCGCCCGCGGAGAAACCCATCTGCCCCTCGGACCCGAGGCGTTGAAGGGCGATCTGTTTGGCCAGGTCGTAGTTCACGGGCCCCGAGGAACTGCCAGCCTGGCTGAGCATCTGCCCGAGCTGGCTGAGCATCTGCCCCAGCTGCTGGAAGGCGTCGGCGCCTGAGCCGGACTGCCCTCCCGACGAGTCGTTGTCGCGGCCTTTGTCGGGATCGGGCAGGCCGAAGCCGAACGGTGGGTTGCTCATAAACACCACCGTACGCGGGTCGTGGGGACGTGTGGAGAACGGACCGTGACGCCCATGACGTGCGTATGTGGCCCGGTCCGTAGGCTTGTCGCGTGAGTGACTCCCCGGACAAGGCAGCGCCCCCGGAGCCCACCGAGCCCGCCGAGGAAACCGCTCGACCAGCTGTCGGCGCATCCCGTGACAGCGCGGGGGCGGAGCCCACGTCGAAGCAGGTGCGTCGCGGTCGGCGCCGCTTGAGCAGACGTGGCTGGACGATGCTGGCGAGCGGCGTCCTCGTGCTCACGTTCGCGATGGTCGGTGCCTTCGTGCGGGTGCCCTACGTCGCCCTCGGGCCCGGACCGACGTACGACACGCTCGGCGCGGTCGACGGCACCGAGGTGATCAGGATCGACGGGCAGCGGACCTACCCGACGGGCGGCGAGCTGCGGATGACCACCGTCTCCCTCAACGACAACATGACCATGTTCGGCGCGCTGGGCATGTGGCTGAGCGGGCGTTACGCGCTGGCTCCGCGCGAGGAGTACTTCCAGCCCGGCCAGTCGGAGGAGGAAGTGCGGCGGGAGAACCTGCGGCAGTTCCAGGACTCCCAGAGCAACGCCGAGGTCGCGGCGTTGCGTCGCCTCGGGCACCCGGTGGAGGTCGTGGTGGACCAGGTGGTGGACGACAGTCCCGCCGCCGGTTTCCTCGAGCCCGGCGACCGGATCGTCGAGGTCGACGGCAAGGAGGTCGCCGACTCGGCCGCGGTGCGCGAGGTGCTCGGCGCGACGCGTCCCGGCCAGACGGTGTCGGTGACCTACCAGCGGGGTGAGGACGCCGAACGCACGGAGAAGGTGACGTTGGCGGAGCACCCGGAGGCGGCGTTCGGTTTCCTGGGGATCCAACCCACCGACAACGTCGACGTGCCGTTCACGGTGGACATCGCGCTGGAGGACGTCGGTGGACCTTCCGCCGGGCTGATGTTCGCGCTCGCGATCGTCGACGAGTTGACCCCGGGGCAGCTCACCGGAGGCGAACACGTCGCCGGCACCGGGACCATCGACGCGAACGGCAACGTCGGTGCCATCGGGGGGATCTCGTTCAAGCTCGTGGCTGCTCGTGAGGCGGGCGCGACCGCGTTCCTCGTTCCCGAGGAGAACTGTGCCGAGGCCGTGGCAGCCGCCCCTGAGGGGCTCACCCTCTTCCGGGTGGGCACGTTGGACGACGCGGTCGGAGCGCTGGAGGCGCTGGCCGACGGGCGTTCCGCACCGGTGTGCGGAACCTGAGCGGCGGGGTGATCCGCCGATCCCGTCCAGCTGCGAGGCGGGCCGACGGGATCGGCGACCGGGAGCCGTCAGGGCTGCAGCGTCGCCCGTAGCGCCGCGATGAGGTTGGGTGCGAGGTCCGCGCTCTCGACGACCTCGTCCACTGCGTCCGTCCCGTCCGTGTCGTCCGTGTCGTCGCCGGGCACTCCACCGCGGAGGCGCATCACGCACGACGCCGAGCCCTCGCGGAGCACCGCGGCCACGATGCGAGCCTCCGTGCGGCGCGGGTGGTCCGCGGCCGCCTGACGAAGACGTTCGAGGTCCTCGGCGCTGACGTCACCCTCGGTGTCGGTGCCGACGAGGCCGGGCAGCTCCGACTCCGCGTCCGGCGGCAGCACGATGATCTCCTGGGCGAGGGCGCAGCCGTGCACGGCGTCGGGCCAGGCGATGCGACCCAGGGCCTCCGCGAGGTCGCCTTCGGGCAGGGCGTCCTGGGCGACCGGGGTGAACTCGCTGTCCGGGTCGAGCTGGTCGGCGAGTTCGGGCTGCTCGCGGAGGATGTCCGCCGTCGGTACCAGCGCGAACAGCTGCGGCTGTTGATCCCAGCCTCCGCTCGCGACGAACTCCTCGACCTCGCGGGCCAACGCGGCTACTCTTCCGGGACCTGCCGGGTTCTCGCTCTCCGTCATGGGGCCATCCTGGCAGGTCACGGGCTGCTCCTGCGCGGCGCCCGATTTGGGGGGGCTTCGGGAACTCAGGTCGCGGTCCGTACAGTTAAGTAACCAGGGACGCTCGCAGGTCCGCGCCCTGACAACGACAGCCTTGACCACGGGGAGTGTGCGTAGTGGCCACCCGGCCCCCAGCCAGTCTGCCGAAGCTTTCTCGGCGAGCCCGCGTGCTGCTGATCATCGCGGCCGTCATCGTTCTCATGCTCCTACTCGGGGCCCGTCTGCTGGACACGTACGTGGACTGGCTCTGGTACGGCGAGGTGGAGGCGCGCGGCGTCTTCACGACCGTGCTGCTCACCCGCGTGGCCCTGTTCTTCGGCACGGGTGTCCTGGTGGGTGGTCTGCTCGGGTTGAGCCTGTGGCTGGCCTACCGCACCCGCCCGGTGTTCGTGCCGGTGTCGAGCACCGACGACCCGCTCGCGCGGTACCGCACGGTGATCGCGGCCCGCACGAAGACCTTCGGCATCGGCATCCCGGTCGTGACCGGCCTCATCGCGGGTGCGAGTGGCCAGAGCAACTGGGAAGTCGTGCAGATGTGGCTGAACGGAACGGAGTTCGGCAAGCCGGACCCGGTGTTCGGCAAGGACGCGGGCTTCTACACGTTCGACCTGCCGTTCTACGGCTGGCTGCTCGGCTGGGTCTTCGTGGCGCTGATCGTGTCGTTCTTCGGGGCCGCCATCACGCACTACCTCTTCGGTGGTATCCGGCTCGCGGGCCGCGGCGGTCAGGTCTCGAGTGCGGCGCGCGTGCACCTGCTCGTCCTGATCGGCGTGTTCGTGCTGTTCAAGGCTCTGGAGTACTTCCTCGACCGGTACGAGCTGCTGCAGGCCGGGCGTAACGACCTCTTCACCGGTGCGGCCTACACCGACCTGCACGCGGCCATGCCGGCCAAGCTGATCCTGCTGTGCATCTCGGTGCTGTGCGCCATCGCGTTCTTCGCGGGCGCGTTCCTGCGCAACATTCAGCTGCCGGCGATCGCTCTGGTGCTGCTGTTGCTGTCCGGGCTGATCCTCGGTGTCGCGTGGCCCGCGGTGCTGGAGCAGTTCTCGGTCCGCCCGAACGCGAACGAGAAGGAAGCCCAGTCGATCGAGCACAACATGGAGGCGACGAAGTTCGCCTACCAGCTCGACACCGAGAGCGTCGACATGCGCGACGACTACACGGGCAACACGACCGCCTCGCCGGAGGAGATCCGGTCGGACGACGGCACGATCCCCAACATCCGTCTGCTCGACCCGAACGTGTTGAGCTCGACCTTCACGCAGCGGGTCGGCCGGGAGAACTTCTACGGGTTCCCGGACAAGCTCGACGTCGACCGTTACACGGTGGACGGCAAGGAGCAGGCGTACATCGTCGCCGCGAAGGAGATCAAGACCAGCGGCCTCGCGGAGAACCAGCAGACCTGGATCAACCGCCACCTGGTGTACACGCACGGCAACGGGTTCGTGGCCGCGCCGGGCAACACCATCGACCGGGCGTTGGAAGACGCCAACAGCGACGGCGGCTACCCGCTGGCCCGCACGAGCGACACCCAGAACCCCGAGGGGTCCGGGATCCGGGTCGACGAGCCCCGCATCTACTACGGCGAGCTGGCCACCGACTACGCGATCGTGGGCGGTACGCCGGGGCAGGCACCGGGTGAGTACGACACCGCGACCGACCGGAGCTACCTCTACAAGGGCAAGGGTGGCGTGCCGATCGACAACCTGTTCAACAGGTTGGTGTTCGCGGCGCAGTACGGGGAGCGGAACATTCTGTTCTCCGACCAGATCAGCGACGGCGCCAAGATCATGTACAACCGCGACCCCAGGGAGCGGGTGGAGAAGGTCGCGCCGTGGCTGACCGTGGACGGCGACCCGTACCCGGCGGTGATCGACGGACGCATCAAGTGGATCGTCGACGGCTACACGACGCTGAACAACTACCCGTACTCGCAGCAGACGTCGTTGGGTGGCGCCACGGAGGACTCGCTCACCGGCGTGGCACGTCAGCAGGACAACCGGATCAACTACATCCGTAACTCCGTCAAGGCCACCGTCGACGCGTTCGACGGCACCGTGACGATGTACGAGATGGACAAGAACGACCCGGTGCTGAAGACGTGGATGAAGACCTTCCCGGGCCTGGTCCAGCCGCAGGAGAAGATCACCGACGAGCTGCGTGCGCACTTCCGGTACCCGGAGGACATCTTCAAGGTGCAGCGCGAGCTGCTCACGAAGTACCACGTGAAGGACGCACAGGAGTTCTACTCGACCCAGACCTTCTGGAACGTGCCGCAGGACCCGACGCAGGAAGGCGGCCTCGACCCGAACTCCGACGCGGCGAACCAGCCGCCGTACTACATCTACGCGCAGGCGCCGGGGCAGAACGAGCCGACGTTCCAGATCACGAGCGCGTTGACTCCGTTGGCGCGGCAGTATCTGGCGGCCTGGGTGACCGTGTCCTCCGATCCGGAGACCTACGGCAAGATGACGGTGCTGAAGCTGCCCACGGGCGGTGGGCAGCAACTGGAAGGCCCGGTGCAGGTCCAGAACGCCTTCCAGAGCAACCCGAAGTTCACTCAGGTCCGGACGTTGCTGGGTAATCAGAGCGTCGACATCATCTACGGCAACCTGCTCACGCTGCCGGTCGCGGGTGGATTCCTCTACGTCGAACCGGTCTACATCCAACAGCGCAACGCGCAGAGCTATCCGCAGCTCGCTCGCGTTCTGGTGTCGTACGGCGGTCGCATCGGGGTGGCCTCGACGCTGAACGAAGCGCTCGACGAGGTGTTCGGCGAGGGCACCGGTGAGGCGGCCACAGGCCCGGCTGAGGACGGACAGGACGGCAGCGACGGCTCGGACGGATCCGACAACCAGCAGCAGCCGCCGCCGAGTCCCGACGACGACCAGCAGGCGACACCGCCGGCGACCGGTGGCAGTGGCGATGCCGACGTCGACAAGGCCGTCGCCGACATCCAGTCGGCGCTGGAGAAGCTGAGGCAGGCGCAGCAGTCGGGTGACTTCGCGGCTCAGGGTGAGGCGCTCAAGGAGCTTGACGCGGCCGCCGCGCGCTACGAGGACCTCACAGGGCCAGGAAACTGATCATGTGATCTAGGGAACACCCACTTTGCGTCAGGGCATCACTCTGACGTAAGGTGGGTGTTACCGAAGAGGTGAGAGCCACGGCCGACACACTCCGGGACCCCCCGAAAATCGGGGGAAACGGATGTGCTAGAGTGGAAATCACAACGACGCGGGGTGGAGCAGCTCGGTAGCTCGCTGGGCTCATAACCCAGAGGTCGCAGGTTCGAATCCTGTCCCCGCTACCACCAGACGAAGGCCCGGATCAATGATCCGGGCCTTCGTCGTGTGTTCACCTCGGTGCGCAGGGTGAATCGGCAGTTCCATTGTGGACCTCACCCTTGACCACTGTGGACAGATGTCGATTTTCATGGCACGGTAGGAGGCGTGTCCGATTTGAACGCAACTGCCGCAGCACTGCTTGGTTTGCTCCACGACGGTCCCGCTACCGGTGGCGAACTCGTCGCGGCGGCTGAGGAACGATTCGGCACGTTCTTCAGCGTCACGAGGAGTCAGGTCTACCGAGAGCTGCCCGCCCTGCACAAGGAGGGCTACGTCCGGCTGGGCAAGCAGGGGCCCCGGTCGAGCCAGCAGTACGTCCTCACCGCCGCAGGCAAGAAGGCCTTCAAGGCGTGGCTGATGACCGCGTCCTCGCCCGACCACCTGCGCAGCCCGCTGATCCTCCGGTTGGTCAACTCGGGTGTGCTGACGCCGAAGCAGCGCGCCAACCTCTTCGAGTCGGCCCGCGAGACCTACAAGGCCGAGCTCGACGAGGCCAGGGCCGCGGTGAAGGCCGCGACCGACCCCGTGGAGAAGGCGGTCGCCGAGTTCGGGCAGGCGCACGCCAGGGCGGCGCTGAAGCTGCTCGACGCCGTGTCCTCCGCCTGACCGGCCTGACGGCCGTGGTGCGGCGGCACACCGGAAACGACGAGAACGGCGAGTCGAAGCGACCGCCCGGGTAGCGGTCGCTCGATTTGCCGTAACCTTGTGTTTCGTGAGTGTCGACTTCGAAGCTGCGCTGAATGACCTCGGCGGCAAGCTGGCCCAGATCGAGGCCGTGATGGATCTGGATTCGCTCCGCAAGGAGGTCGCCGAGCTGGAGGAGGAAGCCGCCCGCCCGGACCTCTGGAACGATCCGGAGGTCGCGCAGAAGGTGACCAGCCAGCTGTCCCACAAGCAGGCGTCGCTGCGCAAGGTCAGCGAACTGCGCCAGCGCGTCGACGACCTCGCCGTGCTGCACGAGCTGGCGGAGGCGGAGGGCGACGCGGCCAGCCGTTCCGAGGCGGAAGCGGAGCTCGAAGGCCTGTCGCGGGACATCGACGCGCTCGAAGTGCGGACGCTCCTCTCCGGTGAGTACGACGAGCGCAACGCCGTCGTGACCATCCGCTCCGAGGCGGGCGGCGTGGACGCGGCCGACTGGGCCGAGATGCTGCTCCGCATGTACCTGCGGTGGGCCGAGCGGCACAACTACCCGACCGAGGTGTACGACATCTCGTACGCCGAGGAGGCGGGCATCAGGTCGGCCACCTTCAAGGTCAGCGGGCCCTACCTCTACGGGACGCTTTCGGTCGAGCAGGGCACCCACCGGCTCGTCCGGATCTCCCCGTTCGACAACCAGAGCCGGCGCCAGACGTCGTTCGCTCACGTCGAGGTCCTCCCCGAGGTCGAGGAGGTCGACCACGTCGAGATTCCCGAGAAGGACATCCGCGTGGACGTCTACCGCTCGTCGGGCCCGGGTGGGCAGAGCGTGAACACCACCGACTCGGCCGTGCGGATCACCCACCTGCCGACCGGCATCGTCGTGTCGTGTCAGAACGAGAAGTCGCAGCTGCAGAACAAGGCGTCGGCGATGAAGGTGCTGCAGGCCAAGCTGCTGCAGCGCAAGAAGGAAGAGGAGCGCAAGGAACTGGACGCGCTCCGGGACAGCGGTTCGAGCTGGGGCAACCAGATGCGCTCGTACGTGCTGCACCCGTACCAGCTGGTCAAGGACCTGCGCACCGAGCACGAGGTGGGTAACCCGGCGGCCGTCCTCGACGGCGAGTTGGACAGCTTCCTCGAGGCCGGGATCCGGTGGCGCAAGCAACAGGCCGAGGCGGCGTAGGCACCGAGCGTGGGTCGGCCGCGGGGCCGGTGGTCAACCGAGGCTTAACCGGCCCCGACTGTAGGATTGCCGACCGTGATCCGGCTTGAGAGTGTCTCCAAGGTCTACAAGACCTCGTCGCGTCCCGCGCTCGCGGACGTCTCGGTCGATGTGGACAAAGGTGAATTCGTCTTCCTCATCGGTCCGTCGGGCTCAGGGAAGTCGACGTTCCTGCGGCTGCTGCTGCGGGAGGAGGTGCCCACCCGCGGCCGGGTGATGGTGTCGAACTTCGACGTCGCCAAACTGCCCCGGCGCCGCGTGCCCCGGCTGCGGCAGACGATCGGGTGCGTGTTCCAGGACTTCCGGTTGCTGACCAACAAGACCGTGGCGGGCAACGTCGCGTTCGCGCTCGAGGTGATCGGCAAGCCGAAGAAGACCATCGACAGGGTCGTCCCCGAGGTCCTGGAGCTGGTCGGTCTGGACGGCAAATCCGATCGGATGCCACACGAGCTGTCCGGTGGTGAGCAGCAGCGGGTCGCGATCGCGCGGGCGTTCGTGAACCGTCCCCTCGTGCTGCTCGCCGACGAGCCCACCGGGAACCTGGACCCCGACACGAGTCAGGACATCATGCTCCTGCTGGAGCGCATCAACCGCACCGGAACGACGGTGCTGATGGCCACCCACGACCACTCGATCGTCGACTCCATGCGTCGTCGGGTCGTCGAACTGGACCACGGGCAGGTGGTTCGCGACGATCGGCGCGGCGTGTACGGCGTCGGTCGCTGACGTCTGCGGCCATCCTGGCGTTTCGCACCCCCACCCGCCCCACTTCCCCCGACCCAAGGAATCCCCCTACCGATGCGTGCCAGCTTCGTCTTCAGCGAAGTCATCACCGGCCTTCGCCGGAACGTCACGATGACGATCGCGATGATCCTCACCACGGCCATCTCGCTCGGGATGTTCGGTGGTGGTCTGCTGTTCGTCCGCACGATCGACAAGATGAAGGCGAACTACCTCGACGACGTGCAGGTGACGATCTACCTGAACGACGAGGTCAGTTCGAGCGACGACACGTGCTCGGCGCAGACGTGCACCACGTTGCGACAGTCGTTGGAGACGAATCCGGGCGTCGAGTCGGTGGTCTTCGAGAACCGCGACCAGGCGTACGAGCGCTTCCAGGAGATCTTCGAGGGGCAGCCGGAGCTCGTCGAGCTCGCCCGGCCGGAGTCGCTGCCCTCGTCGTTGCACGTCAAGCTCGTCGATCCGGAACGCAGTGACGTGCTCGTGCAGGAGTACTCCGCGATGGAGGGCGTCGACCACGTCGACGACCAGAACAAGTTCCTCGAACGCTTCTTCGACATCCTCAACGCCGGTCGCAACGGGACGTTCATCATCGCGTTGATCGCCGCGCTCGCGGCCGTGCTGCTGATCGCGAACACCATCCAGGTGTCGGCGTTCACTCGGCGCACCGAGGTGGGCATCATGCGTCTCGTGGGTGCCACGCGCTGGTACACGCAGCTGCCGTTCCTTCTGGAGGCGGTGGTCGCCGGTGTGCTGGGCGCGGTCATCGGGACGTCCGGGCTGGTCGCGTTGAAGTACCTGGTGCTCGACTCGATCATCGAGTCGACCGGTGGCGTCATCCCGCAGCTCCTGCTGGCCGACATCCTCGTGTACGCGGCGCCGATCCTGCTCGGGACGTCCGTGTTGATCTCGGCCGTCACGGGTTACGCGACGTTGCGTCTGTACGTGCGCCACTAATTCGGTCGGGCCAGGTGTCCGCGGGAAGATACAGTCGAGGTATGGCGAAAGAAGTCGGTCAGAAGGTGATCGCGTCGAACCGGCGCGCCCGGCACGACTACACGATCATCGACACCTACGAGGCCGGGGTGGCGCTCGTGGGTACGGAGGTCAAGAGCCTGCGAGCGGGCAAGGCGTCGCTGGCCGACTCGTTCGCCACCGTGGACGACGGCGAGGTCTTCCTGCGGGGCCTGCACATCCCCGAGTACGCGCACGGCACGTGGACCAACCACGAGCCGCGGCGGACGCGCAAGCTGCTGCTGCACCGCAAGGAGATCGAGAAGCTGATCGGCAAGACCAAGGAGTCGGGGCTCAGCCTCGTGCCGCTCTCGCTGTACTTCAAGAACGGCAAGGTGAAGGTCGAGTTGGCGCTGGCGAAGGGCCGCAAGGCGCACGACAAGCGGCAGGCCATCGCCAAACGCGACGCCCAGCGGGAGATGGCGCGGGCCGTGGGCCGGGCGGCGAAGGGCAAGTATCGCCGTTGAGTGCCGCAGACGGTCACCACGGGCCGGGACCGCGGTCCGACGACGATGTCGCGGACTGGGTGCGTGGACTCGGGCTCGACGGCCTCGTGGACATCCACGTGCACTTCCTGCCCGAGCGGGTGTTGCGCAAGGTGTGGGCGTACTTCGACGAGGCCGAGAAGCACTACGGGCGGCCGTGGCCGGTGCAATACCGGTTGCCGCAGTCCGAACGCGTGGAGGCGTTGCGGTCGTTGGCGGTAAGGGCGTTCGCGCCGCTGGTGTACCCGCACAAGCCCGACATGGCGGAGTGGCTCAACGGGTGGGTCCGCGAGTTCGTGGCCGACGTGCCCGAGGCCGTGCCCACCGCCACGCTCTATCCGGAGCAGACGGTCGCGAAGTACACCGAGGACGCCCTCGACGCGGGAGTGCGCTGCTTCAAGGCTCACGTGCAGGTCGGTGCGTACGACCCCCGGGACACGACGCTGGACCGGGCCTGGGGGGCGATCGCCGACGCCGGGGTTCCGGTGGTGATCCACTGCGGGCACGGACCGTTGCGGGGCGAGCACACGGGCATCGGGGTGTTCGACGAAGTGCTGCGGCGGCATCCACGGCTGGTGACGGTGCTCGCGCACGCGGGCATGCCCGAGTACGACGACGCCCTCGCGCTGGTGCGCCGCTATCCGAACGTCCACCTGGACACCACGATGGTGGGCGTGCCGTTCACCGAGGACTTCATGCCGCTGCCCGGCGACTGGCCGAGCCGGCTCGTCGACATCGCCGATCGCGTCGTGCTGGGAACGGACTTCCCGAACATCCCGTACTCCTACTCCACCCAGCTGCGTGCGGTGGCGGGGTGGGCGGAGGGAGATCCTCGGCTGGGCGAGCCGTTCCTGCGTGCGGTGTTGCACGACACGCCGTCGCGGCTGCTCAGGTTGGGATAGACGTGCGGATGTCGACGCGCGTGAGCGCGTAGGCGCAGACGACCAGACCGATCCACGGCCACGGCGCGGAGGAGAACCCTGTGGCCGCGAGGGCGAGAGTGCCGGTGGCGCCGGCGAGCGCCGCGACGCAGAGCCGGGTGGGTGAGGCGGGTACCGGACGCATGGCCCGCGTCTCGAACCGGGCGAAGGTCCGCAGCAGAACAGCGAGGATCGCGCCCGCTGCGAGCAGCCACCCCGGGAGGGTGGCCAGCCAGGTGATCGTGCCGGGTCGCGGTGTCGCGTAGTCGAGCCAGAGCACCGTCACGCCGCTGAGCACGATGAGGGCGGGCATGTGCCACAGGTACACGCTCATGAAACGCGGGCCGAGCCAGCCGAGGGTGGACGCGACGACAGGCCGCTCGGACCACGAGGTCAACAGCCCCCGGGCGGCGAGGACGAGACCGATCTGCCCGACGGCGAGGGTGACGAGGACGGCCGCGGGCGGGCTCATGTTCGACATCGGCGCACCCGGCATGCCGATCATGCTCGCCGCGTACGGGCCGAAGCCCACCAGCATGGCGGTGGCACCGAAGCCCGCCGCCGACATCGCCGCCGCGCCGCGCCGGGACAGCCGCTCCAGCGTGCCGTCGGCGTAGAAGAAGCCGAGCTGGTGCACGGCGAGCCACACGAAGACCGCGTTGGCGTAGCCGACGTAACCCACGTCGCTGAAGCGCGCGACGTCCACGAGCGCGGCGAGTGCTGCGAGCAGGACGGGAGCGGCCCACCGCAGGCGCCGGTGCGCGGCCGCGAGGACAGGGGTGGCGAGCACCGTGAGGAGATAGACCCCGAGGAACCACAGCAGCTGGGCGGACAGCGACCCGGCCAGGGCCACGGGTTGCTCCGGGGCGCCCAGCGCGCGCAGCACCGGAGGAGCGGCCACCCCCACGGCGAGCAGCGGCAGCACCGGCAACAGGAGCCTGCTCAACCGGGCCGACAGCCACGGTCCCGCCGCGGCGGCGCGCGTCAACGAGAAGTAGTTGGCCGCTCCACCCGCGAAGAACACGAGCGGCATGACCTGCGACAGCCACGTCACCACCCACCAGCCGGGAGTGCTGAGCGCGTTGCCGGTCGTGAGCCGGCCGTCGGCGTACGCGAGCACGGGCATGGTCCAGTGCTGGACGACCACGGCGGCGATCGCGAGCGCGCGAACGACGTCGAGGAAGCGGTCTCGGGTCGGGGTGGGGGTCGCCGGTCTCGGCGGGCTCAGCGTCATGACTAGACCTTGTCGTTCGGCGGGGCGCAGCACAGCGGTGCGGGCCGGTGTTTCGAGGGTGGGGCTGGCACTACCACGGGAGCGGGCCGAGCCGGGTCGAGACGGGGCAAGACACGCCAGAACATCCACTGTGGACGGACATCGTCGCGTGTCGTCGGGCGGGGGATCGACGCGTCAGCGACCGAGGTAGGTCAGGACGGCCCTGACCCGGCGGTGCTCGGTGTCGCTCACGTCGAGGCCGAGCTTGGCGAAGATGTTGCCGATGTGCTTCTCCACGGCGCCGTGCGACACCACGAGCCGGGTCGCGATGGCGCTGTTCGTGAGGCCCTGAGCCATCAGCCCGAGAACCTCGGACTCCCGGGGCGTCAGCTCCTGGAGCGGGTCGCGCCGTCGCCGGGCCATGAGCTGACTGATCACTTCCGGGTCGATGGCCGTGCCCCCGGCCGCGACCCTGCGGACGGCGTCGAGGAACTCGGCCACGTCGGCCACGCGTTCCTTCAGCAGGTAACCCACTCCGCCCGCGCCGCCGGACAGCAGCTCGACCGCGTACGTCTCCTCGACGTACTGCGACAGCACCAGAACCGGGAGCCCCGGTACGAGCCGTCGTGCTTCGAGCGAGGCGCGCAGGCCCTCGTCGGTGAACGTCGGTGGCATGCGCACGTCCACGATCGCGAGGTCGGGACGATGTTCCCCTACCGCGGTGACGAGGTCGTCGCCGTTATCCACGGCAGCCACCGTCTCGACCCCGTCGTCGGCGAGCAGGCGCTGGATGCCCTCCCGCAACAGAACGGCGTCCTCCGCGACGACCACGCGCATGCCCCACTCCCCAGTTGTCCGATCCGGCTCACCACGTGCAAGGCAGCACCGCTCGGACCACGGTGGGTCCGCCGGGCGGGCTGACGACGGTGACGGTGCCGTCTATGGTCGCAGCCCGGTCAGCCAGGCCGGAGAGGCCACCGCCCGGCCGGAGTCCGGCGCCGCCGCGGCCGTCGTCGGTCACCTCCACCACCACGGTGTCGTCCTCCCGCCAGACCCGCACCCAGGCGTGGTCGGCGCCGGAGTGCTTGGCGATGTTGGTGAGCGACTCGCCCACGATGAAATATCCCGTCGTCTCCACCGCCGCCGGTGGTCGCGGGGCGACGTCCACCGACACCTCGACGGGCACCGGCGACTTGGCGGCCTGCGCCGACAGCGCCGCGTCGAGACCACGGTCGGCGAGCACGGCGGGGTAGATGCCCCGGGCGAGATCGCGCAGTTCCGACACGGCGACCTTCGCGTCGGTGTGCGCTTCGTCGATGAGGTCGCGCAGCGCTGCCGTGTCGGGTTCCGTGCCGTCGACCTTCGCCTTGGCCCGGCCCAACGTCATGGCCACGGAGACCAGCCGCTGCTGCGCGCCGTCGTGGAGGTCGCGTTCGATCCGGCGCCGTTCGGCCTCCGCGGCGTCGACCCCGCGAGCGCGGGAGGCCTGGAGTTGTTGCGCCCGCGCCTCCGCCCTGCGGGCCTTCGGCGGGCCGAGGAGGGTGACGGCGAGTTGCGCGTGAAGCCACCCGAGCGCGGGGACGATCCAGATCGCGACCGGCACGACGATGATCGCCACCAGCCCCACGGCGAACTCGACGATCCCGATGGGGAAGGCCAGCATCAGGTAGGCCACTTCCCGCCACAGGGTCGGGTCGGTGGCGCGGGCCCGCCACCGTCGGGCCCAGTTGCCGTCACCCTGTGCGCGTTGTGCGTCGGGAACGTCCACACCCAGCGCCCACCGCACCCACCCTCGCTCCAGGTCCCCGAAGGCACGCACGAGCCACATGGTCGCCGCCAGGATCGGGATGCCGACCCAGACCACGACCGTCGCGATGCCGATCACCGTGCCGCAGACCACGAGCACGAACTGCACCAGCCGCAGCGGGAAGCTCGCGACCAGGAAGAGTTCGGTGCGCAACGCCCGCGCCCACCCCGGGACGTGTGTCGCGGGCTTCTCGTTCGGCATGCGCACATTCTCCGCCGTCATGCGCGCACCGGGAAGGCGCCGTCGTGCGCGTCGAGCTCGCGCATCCGTGTCACCGTGGGGCCGAGCATGGCCCCGACGAGCCGTCCGTGGGCCGCGCCCAGACTCCGTGTCAGAGCGGCGGTGAGCACCACGAACAGGACGCCGAGGAGCGACCACGGCAGCGCCGTCCAGACGGAGTCGGCCGTCACCCAGCGCAGCTCCACGTCGTCGCCGGGGAAGTGCCAGGCACCGCCCGGGAGGAACCGGTAGTAGATCGGCAGCGCCAGCAGGCCCAGCGACGCGCTCCACGTCGCGACCATGAGGACGAACTCCACGATCCCCAGGGGGAACAGCAGGAACAGGTAGGCGTACTCGCGCCACGTCGCCGAGTCGGTGAGCCGGGTCCGCCACCGTTGCCGCAGGTCGCCGTCGGGCAACGGGCGTGTCGCGGGAGGGACGTAGGTGCCGAGGAGGGCGTAGGTGCGGGCGCGTTCCAGATTCGCCCCTCCCCGTGTCACCAGCACCGCGGCCGCGAGGATCGGCAGGCCGACCCAGACGATCGCCGTGGCGATCCCGGCGACCGTCAGGGTCAACAGGACGACGAAGGCGGCGATCCCGGCGGGGAAGCTCAGCAACAGGTAGGCGAGTGCCCTCGCCACCGAGGGGCGCCGGGGCTCGTGCCCCGCGCCGGAATGCTCGTGCGGGCCTGCGCTCGCCATGACGGACGTCCTCTCGTTCGACTGCACTCAAGCATCGACGGAAAGGGCACCGTCAGGCCATCAGGTCAGCCGGTGTCGCCGAGGTGGGGCTGTCCCCACCACCGGACAGTGGTCCGTTGTCGGCCCGTCGGAATTATCGGCTTGCGCGTCGCGTTATCCTGGGTGCAGCGATCGAAAAGTGATCGACTGGACGAGGGGGTGAACGGTTTCGACTCTGGACGTTGATCCAGGGGAAGCGTGCCGGTGCAGGCAACGACCACCGTAAGCGTCGTCGCAACTAAAACAAGCGCCAAGACGAACAGTCAGCGCGACTTCGCCCTCGCCGCCTGAGCGACAGCGAAGTCTGTCGGCCCGGGGACGCCTCCGCCCCGGTTCGCCGGCATCAGCTAGGAGGCTTACCGCCGGTTCCGGCCACGGGAACCGGTTGGGAAGCACACAGTGGCTGGGCCCGTCACACCGGCTCGTTCGTGTGACCGGTGGGGCCGAGTAGAGGCACAGCGAACTGCGCACGGAGAAGCCCTGGAGAGGCGGCAGAGGACCCGGGTTCGATTCCCGGCACCTCCACCGAAACCAGATGGGCCACCCACACCGGGTGGCCCATCGTCGTTTTCAGGGTGAATAGCCCGTCGCCCACCCGGGTAAGCCGGTGCTCGAACGCATGAGCGAACGAGGTGACGACATGGCCGACGAGCACACCCCGAACGCCGGGGACACCCGACCCAGGGCTGAGAAGGACCCCGACGACTGGGTCACCGGCGAAGAACCCATGACCGGGCCCCAGCGGTCCTACCTCCACACACTCGCCCAGGAAGCGGGCGAACCCGTCCCCGACGACCTCAGCAAGGCGCGGGCCTCCGAATTGATCGACGAGCTCCAGCACCGCACCGGCCGCGGGCGCTGACCTCGCTGTTTGGTCGCGCACCCGCGAGGCAAGTCTGCGACTGGGCGGGAAGGAGTCCGGGATGACAGCGCAGCCGCCGAGTCCGGTCACGGACAAGAACCACAACCTGATCAGCGTGCTCCAGGCGTCGCTCGAGTACGCGTGGCAGCTGGAGACCTACATCGCCGACGCCGAGCGCGAGGGCGACACCGAACTCGCCTCGTGGTTCCGCCGCATCCAGGAGAACAACGTGAAGGCCGGGGAACAGGGGAAACAGCTGCTCGCGCAGCGGCTGGAGAAGGGATGAGACCGTGGACCACGATCACTTCATCGGTCAGGTTCAGGCCCGGGCGCAGCTGGCCAGCCGGGGAGAGGCCGAGGGACTGACGCGCGCCACCCTGGAGACGCTCGGGGAACGGATTCCCGAGCAGGTCGCCACACACCTTGCCGACCAGTTGCCCCGGGAGATCGGCGAGAACCTGCGCCGCACCATCACGATGGGCGGTGCCGGGGCGGGGGAGCGGTTCGGGCTCGACGAGTTCGTGCGACGCGTCGCCGAGCGCGGGCACGTCCCCGAACCGAACGCCGTGTACGGCTCCAGGGTCGTTCTGGAGGTGACCGGCGAGGCGACCCACGGGGTGCTGAACAAGGTGCGTGACTCGCTGCCCCAGGACCTTCGCCCACTCGTGGACTCGGGAAGCACAGGCGGCATGAGCTGACGCGCGGCCGGGGCCCTCGGCCGGTGGGGCCCGGCCGCCCGTGCCGCGTTCGGCACAATGCCGCGCATGGGAACTCCAGGCCTGCCGACCCGCGGCCTCGCCGGCTGGGCCGTGGACGTCACGATGCTGGCGCTCGCGGTGCTCTCGGTGGGGCTGCTCACCTACGTGACGTTCTTCGACGTCAGCGCCGAGACGGCGAACGTCGTGTTCGTGGTGGACACGGCGGTGTGCGGGATCTTCGCCGTGGAGTTCCTCTGGCGGTGGCGGGCGGCGGACTGGAACGGGCGGTTCCCGCTGCGGCACTGGTACGAGGTGCTCGGCATGATCCCGATCGCCCATCCCGCCCTGCGGGGTTTCCGGCTGCTGAGGATCGTCGCGGTGGTCGTCCGGCTCGCGCGCACCACCGACCGGGTGTTCGGGGAGAGGGCGACCCAGCGGTTCGTCGAGCGCTTCTCCCGGCCCATCGTGGCCGCCATCAAGAAGCCGGTGACTGTGGCCGTGCTGGACGAGGTCGCGAAGGTGCTCGAAACCGGCCGGTATCCCCACAACATCGCCCGGTCCGTGCACGAACACCGTGAGCTGCTCAGCGACATCGTCACGGAGAAGGTCAAGAACGATCCCCAGGCGGGTGTCCTGTCGCGCCTCCCGTTCGGTGAGGACGTCCTGCGGTCCGTCGTGGACACGACGATTCGCGTGATCCTCGACGTGCTGAGCGATCCGCGGACGGACGTGTTCTTCGCGCACGCCGTGCGGGAGAACCAGGCCCAGGTCCGGGCCGCCGTCGCCTCGGGTCTGCACGAACGCGACGACCCGGCGAGCCCCCTCACCTGACCCCGAACATCGTGTCCGCGAGCTGCGCACGCGTGTTGGCGTCGCAGGGCGCGGACACGCGTACGGGAAGTGCGGACACGCGTGCGTGAGGCGCGGACACGATGTCAGGGGCGGCGCTTCGTGCGCCTCGTCGGTTCGGCGGTGAGGGGATCGGCCGGCCAGGGATGCTTGGGATAGCGGCCGCGCAGTTCCGCCCGCACCGACGCGTAGCCCTGCGGCCAGAACGACTCCAGATCGGACGTCACCGCGGCCGGTCGCCCCGCGGGCGACAGCAGGTGCAGCACCACGGGCACGGCGCCGTCGGCGACGGTCGGTGTGGCGGGCCAGCCGAACGTCTCCTGGAGTTTGACCGCGAGCACCGGCTCGTCACCGGAGTAGTCGACCCGGATGCGGGAGCCGGTGGGCACTTCCAGCCGCTCCGGTGCGAGCTCGTCGAAGCGGGCTGCCTGCGGCCACGGCAGCAACCGGCGCAGCGCCGCCGCCGTGTCGACGTTCGCGAGATCGGTGCGGCGGCGTGCGGTGTCGAGGTCCGGACCGAGCCAGGTGTCCACTGCGGCGAGCAGGTCCTCGTCCGACACGCCCGGCCAGGGATCACCCAGCTGCCGGTGCAGGAAGGCGAGGCGTTGGCGTAGTCGCGTGGCCTCGTCGGTCCAGGTCAGCAGCCGCAGCCCTTCCTGCCGCAGGCCGTCGGCGAGCGCGGCGC